>JBEKKG010000081.1:0-14913 GCA_050010835.1 Planctomycetota bacterium | reverse complement strand
GTTTTCGTCCATCTCGGAAACCGGAGAGAGTGAAGAGAGCATTCCTGCCGAGTACGACGGCGCTACAGTCGAGATCGGGTTCAACGCCCAATACCTGATGGAGTTCCTGCGAGCGGTCCCCGAGGAGCAGGTGAGCTTCTGCTTCAAGGATCCACATAGCGCAGTGGAGGTTCGGCCTGTCACGGCGCCGGATGGCTACCAGTACCGATACGTCGTGATGCCCATGAGGATATAGCGGCAAGCCTGCTCTGCCCGCTGCATCCCAATCGATTCGAGCCGTGGCGCGGAGTGTAGGTCCATAGAGCGGGAGTGGTCAGTCGAGGTTTTATGGCAACGAAGGATTCTGAGATACCAGGCGAAGGGGTCTACGATTCGACCAGCATCAAGGTACTCGAGGGTCTGGAAGCGGTGCGCCTGCGCCCGGCGATGTACATTGGCTCGACCGGGGAAACCGGGCTGCATCACCTGGTCTACGAGGTTGTGGACAACTCCGTCGACGAAGCCCTGGCCGGCTACTGCACCGAGATCTCCGTTACCATTCGCAGCGACAACTCGGTCACCGTGATAGACAACGGCCGCGGGATCCCGGTGGATATGCACCAGGAGGAGGGCGTTTCGGCCGCCGAAGTGGTGATGACGAAGCTCCACGCCGGCGGCAAGTTCGACACCAAGAGCTACAAGGTGTCGGGCGGCCTCCACGGCGTGGGTGTGAGTTGCGTGAATGCGCTCTCCGAGCGGCTTGAGCTGGAGATCTGGCGCGACAGTTCTACCTGGGAGCAGGAGTACGAGCGTGGCATCCCCAAGGCCCCGCTCAAGCGCACGGGCAAGGCCGGCAAGAAACAAGGCACCAAGGTCACTTTCAAGCCCGACACCACTATTCTCGACGTCACCGAGTTCAGCTTCGATACTCTCTCCCAACGGCTGCGCGAGCTCGCATTTCTGAACAAGGGCCTGCGCATCACTCTGACCGATGAGCGAGTTGACCCGCCGAAGGCGCACGAGTTCTTCTATAGCGGGGGCATCGCCGAGTTCATCAAACACCTGAACCGCGGCAAGACGGTGCTGCACGACAAGCCGATCTACTTGGAAGGCGTGCGCGAGCTTCCCAACGGGGGACAGCTCGCCCTCGAAGTCGCCTTCCAGTACAACGACGGCTACAGCGAGTCCATCTTCAGCTTCGCCAACAATATCAACACAGTCGATGGTGGCGCGCACCTGACCGGCTTCCGCAGCGCGCTCACGCGCACCATCAACGCCTACGGCCAGCAGGCCGGCCTGTTCAAGGACGTCAAGGAAAATCTGACCGGCGACGACGTCCGCGAGGGCCTCACCGCCGTGGTCAGCGTTAAGCTCCCTCAACCCCAGTTCGAGGGGCAGACCAAGGGCAAGCTCAACAGCGACATCGGCGGCTTCGTCGTGCAGTTCGTCAATGAGAAGTTGAGCGAGTACTTCGACAAGAACCCCGCCGTCATGCGCCGCATCGTCTCCAAGGCCATCGATGCCTCGCGGGCGCGGGAAGCGGCGCGCAAGGCCCGTGACCTCACCCGGCGCAAGGGCGCGCTCGACTCCGGAGGCCTGCCCGGCAAGCTGGCCGATTGCCAGGAGAAGGATCCCCAGCGCTGCGAGTTATTCTTGGTTGAGGGCGAGTCCGCCGGCGGCACCGCCAAGATGGGTCGCGACCGCCGCTACCAGGCCATCCTCCCGCTCAAGGGGAAGATCCTCAACGTCGAGAAGGCCCGCACCGACAAGATGCTTGGCCACGAGGAAATCCGCGCCATGATCACCGCGCTCGGCACGGGCATCCGCGAGGATTTCGATATCGCCAAGCTGCGCTACGGCAAGATCATCATCATGACCGACGCCGACGTGGACGGCTCGCACATCCGTACGCTGCTGCTCACCTTCTTCTACCGCCAGATGCCGCAGTTGGTGGATGACGGGCGCATTTACTGTGCCCAGCCGCCGCTCTTCCGCGTGCAGCGCGGCAAGGCGGTGGAGTACGTGACTTCGGTGGAACAGATGAACGCCACGCTGCTCAATCTGGGGATCAAAGGCTCGCGCCTCGAAGTCACCGGGCGGGTCGCGCAGATCGAGGGCGAGGACCTCCGCCGGCTGCTCAAGCCCCTGGAGCGGCTGGAACAACTGCGCAAGAGCCTGAAGTCGAAGGGCATCACCTTCGAGGATTATATCAAGCTCGAAGACGAAGGCTTCTTCCCCGAATGGCACGTGGTCGTGGGCACGGAGGAGAACTTCTTCCACAACGAGGAAGAAGCCGAGGCCTTCCGCAATGCGAAGGTGGAAGCGCTGCTGGCCCGGCGCGCAGAAGAGGAGGCCGCGGCCGGCACGGCCCCCAAACGCGCCAAACCCAAGGCCGAGGCCGAGGCCGAGGAGGGTCCCAACGGCGAGGACGCGGCCATTGCCGAAGCCGACGACACCACCGGCCAGGCCACCCTCGTCGCCGCGGGCCTGGGCGCCGAAAAGCACCACCTCGGCGAAGCCCAGGCGCTCACCGACGCCTTCGGCGAACTGTCGCTTTGCGGTTTCTCGCGCCAGGATTATCTCGGCTCCACCACCGCAGAGACGGGCTACAAGTTCAAGGTTATAGAGGAGAACGGCACGGAAAACCTGGTCAGCGCGCTGACGGGCGTCCTGGCGAAAGTGCGCGAGTTGGGCAAGAAGGGCATCGAGGTCCAGCGCTACAAAGGCCTGGGCGAGATGAACGCCGAGCAACTCTGGGAAACCACCATGGACCCCGCCCGGCGCACCCTCCTGCGCGTGCGCCTCGAGGACGCCTACGCCGCCGACGACATGTTCAAGATTCTCATGGGCGAAGGCGTCGCCGCGCGCAAGGAGTTCATCGAGCAGCACGCGCTGGAGATCACAGACCTGGATGTGTGACGCGACAGCGTGACCTGGCAGGGAGGGAGTTTCACCACAAAGACACAAAGGCACGAAGAGAAGCGAGGATAGCGGATAGAGGAGGGAGCACTTCTCAGTTCTCACTCCTTTCCCTTGTCCCTTTGTAATGAATGAAGGCCGCGCCGCCCGTAGGAGGGGTACCAAATGAGCGCTTGCATCCGTCTGGCAACCATTGCCATTGTAGTTGCGTTCTCGCTGGCGGCGTTCGAGGAAGAGGCCCGCCCAAAGCCTGAGACGAAGGAAGTTCCCGCTCCGCCGGAGAAAGCTGTATCGGCAGTCGCAAAGAAATGGAAGATCTCAGACCTGGCCGAGCGGCTCAAGCAACCCGGCGCCGCGGGACAGCACGACGTCTTCTGGGAGATGCTCAAACTCTGTGAAGACAAAGAGGAGGCGCGCAAAGACGAACATGTGGCCGCAGTTATGGAATGGCTGCTCTTCGAGGTGGGACTGTGCTCGAACAAGGACACCGTCGAGGCGGCGTTCACCCGGCTCCCTGCACTCCTGCCTTCCATTGGCGCCAGATTGCTGGACAAGAGGCTGAAAGACTGGCTGGCAACCGTAGGCGGGGATTTCGGCGGAATCTCACCGTGGCAATGGCCTGAATTCAGAAAAATTGATGCGGGCGCTATGGGCGCCGCTGTGCGCAGGCTCAGGCAAACCGGACCAAAACACAACCCCTTGGCGCGGCTTTGGGTCGCTGCCGCGCTGGTGGCCGTGGATGACGCGGAAGGCCCGCAAGCTTTCGCCGCGGAGACGGTGGAAGTGGAAAAGAGCCATTCGCTCCAGTCTTCCGCCATTATTGGCCGTGTGCTCGAATCGCTCGCGCAGGGCGGCATCAAGCAGGCCCTGCCGTTGTATGCTGATTGGGCCGAGCGGGAGGTTGTCCAGATGCGCGCTAAGGACCCCCCCGAGGTACGCGCCTGGGAAGCCTTCCCCCTGGCGCAACTCTACCAATTGCTCGGTTGGCCTCAGCCGACTCAAGTTTGGCGCAACGGCAAACTGGCTGGCAAGATTGACGCTAAAGCAGAGGGCACGCGGACCAAAGAGTGGCTCAATAAGAACCTCGCCGCGCTGGCCTGGGACCCTTTGCGCCGCCGCTTTGTTTGCGACGCACCGCCGCCCGGCATGGAGGCGCTGTATGCCCCGGCCAGGGCCGTCGAGAAACGCTATGAGCTCAAGGTCCTCGACAGCCTTGCCCAGCCTCAGGCCATGGATATGAGCCGCTTGGTGGGCGAGGTCGTGAGCCTGATGGAAAAGAACGCCGAAGCCGCCAAGGACGCCGTCGTAGCCAGTTTTCTGCTGGCCTTGCTGGACCAGCCTTCCGGCAGGAACCTGTGCCAGCTTCAGTGCAGGAGCCTGCTCCTCATTCACTTGCCCAAGCTTAATCCTGAGCTGGGCGCCCAGGTTCTTGCCAAGGCCCTCAAGTCCGCCTTGAGCGATGAGGAATACTATCAGCCTGCCTCATTGTTGAACACCGACCCCCAGCCGGACGAAGAGCTCGTGCGGGCGGCGTGTGGGGCGTTGCTGTCTGAATACGAGAAGTCTTATGCCGAAGCCCGTACGGCGGGAAACATTGAGGCCGCGTTGCACGCTGCCATACAGCTCTTTTTCGTCGGCGGCAAGCCGGATCCCCAAGAGGTCGTGGAACTGATCGGCAAAGCCCCCCTGACTTGGGTGTCCGGCAAACAAGAGGGCCTGTTGCACCGCTGGATGAATGAGATGTTCAGTGCCCACCGCACTGGATATCTGCGCCTGCTCCTCATCAATGCCGCTCGCGACCTCGATGGCTATCAGCCCGGCAAAGCCTACAACCATCCATTGTCCAGGTTTCAATTCATATGCAATTGGACTCAGACTGGCAACGGCTTGCCTGGCACTGGCCCGGAAATGCTCGCCCAGTGCAAGGAATGGCTTGACAAGAACGAGTCGCGCCTGAAGTGGGACCGCGAACATTCCAAGTTCACGGGCGCGCCTTCCCCCGCGCTTGAAGCTTTGGCCCGCCAGGCCGCCGTGCTGGAACGGTATGGAGTCAAGATTGACGACGCCTTGGCAAGTACCCAAGCCGGCCGCTTCCAAGGGGAACCCGACAAGGCCCTGCTGGAAGCCGTGCTGAAACTGGGCGAGAGCAACGCCGCCGCTGCGAAGGACCCGGAATGGGTCAAGGCGGCTGTCGGTATTGCCGCCTCCGGCAGAGATTTCGGCTCGGAGTTCAACTATGCCGGCCCAGAAGCACGTCTGGCCAAGATCAACCAGGAAGCAGGAGCGCAGTTGTGCGCCGAACGGTTAGACAAGCTCCTGCAAAGCAAACTCCAAGGCGACAAGCTTACGCCTCAGGGGCTGGGTTCCGAATGTTTCAGAGGTGTTGACCCTGGCGTGATCCAGATGGCGCGTTTGAGGCTGGCGCCCAAGTACCTGAAGAAGTTCGAAGAAGCGAAGGACGCTACGCCTCTTGTTCGCTGTGCTTTGGCCATCATTTCCCTGTACTTGGGCGCGAACATGGACGATGCCGAGCTTGTGAAAGTACTGACGGCTTGCGGCGCCGGGCTGACCGATCCACGCGCTGAGTTGAACATCCAGGGATGGGCTACGGCCATCTCTCAATCTGGAAGCACGGCGGGCCTGCGCCTGGTCCTGCTTTGCGTCAAAGCCCGCCCCGAGGATCGGGGCCCAGCGGCCTCAGCGTTCCTCTCAATCTCAGGTTTGCAGAACACTAACCGCGGACAGATGTTCTTCAGCTTGATGCGCCGCCCCGAAGACGTGGACTATTACCTCGATTGGCTCAAGAAAGATGAGCAGCAGATACGTTGGGACGCGGCCATGCGGCGATTTGTCGCGCCGACATTCAAACCTCTGTATGCGGACCAGCCAATGCCAGGATTTCCTATGCGTCCGATGCAAGAGCGTGCGGTGCGGCCCCCCCGTCCGCCCAGTGAACAGCCCCCTAAGCAGGAGGATAATTTCTGACTCTCTTGCACGCGCTGGAGATGACGGAACTGGATGTGGAACGCGGCCACTGGCCTGAAAGCGATGAGAGCAGACAATTCCGGCCAAGGGAACTTGGAGTTCTGAGCAGGGTGTTCGCACATCATGACAAACGCGCCGTTTTACCTTGTCTCCATCTTGCTGCTGGCAGCTTTCTCTGCTTGGCCTGCTGACGCGGAGCCTGCCGCAGCGGACCCGGAGCAGCACATTGACGTGCTCATTGCACGCTTGGGATCAGAGGACTTTGGGCGGCGCGAGAAGGCCAGCGCGGAACTGCGGACCATCGGTTTCCCGGCTTTCGCGAAGCTGCGCGCGGCGGCCACAAACCCGGATGCTGAGATTGCCAAGCGGGCGCGTGATCTGATCGGGCCTTACGACAAGATCATGGAATTGCTGGACAAGCTGCCACAGGACTGGCATACGACGTTGTATTACAGCGGCCTGACGCAGACACAAAACGAACTTGCCGCTTGTGGCGCGCTGCTGGTGCCGTATCTCGAGGAGCGCCTTAAGCGGGAGCCACAGGCGCTCTACCGCTTCAACTGCGTGACGATCCTGGACCGCATCGGCGCGCCCGAAACGCTGCCGTTGTTGCGCCAACTGGCCAAAGATGCAGACACGTGGACGCGCGTGGAAGCGGTCTGGGCTTTGGGCAATGTGAAGGACGCGGCCAGCTTGCCCCTCCTGCTGGAAGCCTTGGAGAAGGATGCTGAAAAGAACGTGCAGAAGGAAGCCCTGGTCGCAATGGGCAAGATCGCGGGGGTGCGCCTGATCGCCCTGGGACCGACCAGGTCTTTTGAGCTGGCGTCGGACAAGTACGTGACGGAAGAGGCGCGCAAGGAGCTGGAGCGCATCCTTTCGTATTTCGCGGAGCACAAGACGCTGCCCGAGGCGGAGACGCTCAAGGCTGAGCAGCTCCCGGCGGAGTTTGTCAACGAGGTCCAGCCGCTGCTCAACTTCATCCGGGCCGGGCAGGTTGACGGCTTCCAGGACGGCTGGCGGGTAAAGACCTTCAGCATGCGCGCGGGCAAGGAACGCTGGGTCTTTGTGCGCCTGGACGAAGACCCGCCGAAAAAAGAATTGATAATCGGACAATGAAAATTGAGAATTGCCCGTGTTTTCTTCCGCTGGTCCTTTAGAAAGTAGTTGCGCCAACCGCGAGCCAAAAGGAGGGACCTCATGCGCGCTGCCAAGATTCTGGATGCCCAGAAAGTAGAGACGTTGAATTTTCCCGACCCGAAGCCCCAAGGCGACGAGGTCGTCGTGCGCATCGAAGCCGCCGCCATCTGCGGCAGCGATCTGCACGGGCTCTATCGGAGGCCCGGCGAGAAAAAGCAGATTCCGGGGCACGAAGGCGCGGGCGTGGTCGTGGCCGTGGACCAGGCCCGCACCGTGAAGCCCGGAGACCGCGTCGCCGCGCTGGCCTTCAAGGCCTGTTGCGCTTGCGACATGTGCCGCGCCGGCTACGTCGCTTACTGCCGCGCCATGAAGGGCGTTTACGGCTTCTCGCGCGACGGCGTCCACGCGCAGTATACGCTCATGGCCGAGTCCTCGCTGCTGCCGCTGCCGGAATCCGTCTCCTTTGAGGAAGGCTGTTTGATCATTGATCCCATCGGCACGCCCTATCACGCGCTCAAACGCATGGCCGCGAACGCTACGCACACCGTCGCTGTATTCGGCCTGGGGCCGATGGGCCTCGGCTCCGTGCTCATCGCCGCGCACTTGGGCGCCAAGGTTATCGGCGTGGACACGATTGCCTACCGGCGCGCGCTGGCCTTGAAGCTCGGCGCCTGGCGCGCCGTGAATCCCGGCGACGGCGACGTCGTCAAGCAAATCCGCGATTTGACCAAGGGCTACGGTGTGGACCGTGCGCTGGAGTGCTCGGGTAAGTCCGATCCTCTTCACGCGGCCCTCGACCTTTGCCGGCCTTTCGGCCACGTGGCCATTATCGGCGAGAACGAGAAAGCCACTGTCCGGCCTTCCGACCACTTCAACCGCAAGGAAATCTGCCTGTCCGGTTCGTGTTGCTTCCCGCTCGGCGAGTACGGCGAGATCCTGCGCCTCTTTGAAAACGGCCTGCGGGCGAAGGAACTCATCACGCACCGCTTCACGGTTGAGCAGGCCGCGGAAGCGTACCGCGTTTTTGCCGGCGGTGACACGGGGAAGGTGGTCTTTGTGCCGGGGAAGGCGTAAGTATGGTGGGTAAGGAGGCAACGAATGCCAATCAAGTTTTGTGTTTTGGGCGCCGCGGGGCGCATGGGGCGGCGCCTGATTGAACTGTGCCGTGAAGACCGGGAGCTGGAGTTGGTTGCCGCAGTCGAATGTCCCGGCCACGCCTGGATAGGGAAGGATGTCGGGCCGCTCTGCGGCTTGGGCCAGGAACTGCACGTCCGCGCCGTGGACAACTTTGCCGCGGTCCGGGGCGCCGACGCCGCATTGGACTTTACTTTGCACGAGGCTGCCACGCGGCACGCCGAGGAGGCCGCAGCGCTGGGCTTGCCTCTGGTCATTGGCGCCACCGGCATGAGCGACGATGAAAAACAGCGCATCGCCACTGCGGCGCAGCGGATTCCCCTCATTCACGCGCCGAACTTCTCCGTGGGCGTCAACGTGCTCTTCAAGGTGGCGGAGTTGGTCGCGCGCACGCTTGGCGACGGCTACGACGTGGAGATTCTGGAGGCGCACCACAACCAGAAGCTGGACGCGCCCAGCGGCACGGCCATGCGGCTGGCCGAAGCCATCGCGCATGGTCTGAAGCGCAATTTGCGGGAAGTGACTGTCTATGGGCGGCACGGCATGGTGGGGCAACGCCCTCCCAAGGAGATCGGCATTCACGCGCTGCGCATGGCCGACGTGGTGGGCGAGCATACCGCGTTCTTCGCCATTGGGGGAGAACGGCTGGAACTGAGCCACAAAGCCTCCAGCCGCGATACGTTTGCCCGCGGCGCGTTGCGTGCCGCGAAATGGCTCGTCCAGAACAAAAAAGGTCCCGGCATGTATACGATGGCTCAAGTGCTGGCACTCGATTGATTTTGGATTTTGGATTGGCTGTGTGAGCGCAGGCAATGGGAGACGACAATCCGCAGATGAGCCAACAGATAATGCTCGCCGTTGGCGCGCGCGGCTTGACCGTTACAGTTCCCAACGCTGTGCAACTCCTGCCAGTGGCGCAGCCCGTTGAGGCCGGCGAAGCATTGGGCGTTGATGCGCAGCAACATCTTGTGCGCGAGGCGCTCGACAAGCCGGCGTCCGGCCCGCCGCTCAAGGAGTTGGCCAAAGGCCACCGGCGGGCGGCGATTCTGGCCGGCGATTTATCCTTGCCCGCGCCTTACGACATCGCTTTGTCACCCGTGATTAACGCGCTGCTTGCGGCGGAAATCCGGCCCTCGCGCATCTGCATCTTAGCCTGGCCGGGAGCCGGCGGCCCGCTGCTGGGCAGCGCCGCCATCCACAGGTATGGCGAAGAGATCGCCGGCGAGTATGAGTTGCGGGCGTGGCAGGGCACTGGCCAGCCTGACCCGTCCTATGCCGCCGCGGACCTGCGCGTGGCCTTGCTTCCCGCGTTGCCGTGGCAGGCCGCAGGCAGCTTGAAGGTTGAATTCGGCATCGCTCTGGGTTTGGGCCGGAAACTGCGGATGGACATAGTCTCGGCACACACCGGCCCGGAGTTGGCGGCCGGGAAGTTGGAGCCTGAAACCGGGAACATGAAACCTGGAGCCGCTGCCGTGCTGCTCAGCGGCGGCGGCGCTGATTGGGAAACCACGCTGGAGGAAGCGCTGCTCAGCCTGCAAATACATAAGGCGGCAGCGCCCGGCGAGCCGCCCCTTGTGCGCAAGCAATCCGTGGTCCTGGCCTTCGCCGGCGAGGAAGGCCTGGGCTCGGCGCGCTTCACTGGTGAACTGTGGAATCTGCTCCAGCAGGCCGAAGAAGTGCTCGCCGCCGGCCATGCTCTGCATGTCCCCGGACAGGCGGCCGGGGCTTTCGATCCAGCGCTGACCGTAGCGCGGGCCATGAGCGTCTTTGAGCAGCTCATTCTTCTGTCACCCGGCTTGGCGCAACATGAGGAAGGAGAAGAACTGGCCGAGCGGCTCGCGGAGTTGCCTGCGTGCGGCCAGAGGATCCGCCTCTGCGCCCGCCAAGAGGAAATGTGGGAACTGCTGGCGCGGGCGCTGGGCGCCGGCTACCGCTTGGCGGTGGAGCCGCTGGGGTGGAGGCATTTTTGATTTTTGATTTTCGATTTTCGATTTCAGCATGTCCGTGGGCGCAATCGAAAATCGAAAATCGCAAATCTAAAATTTCCTCTCTGCGCGCTCCGCGTCTCTGCGGTGAATAATGAGGACTAGAGTAGTCGCAGCCCCACAAGATGCCGATAATCTAATGGTTGCAGGCGCGACGCGCCTGGCTCGAGATGTTTGGGGAAGCAGTGGGTGAGCGCAACTACTGACGCGGAGAAGCTGTCTGACGCAGCGCCTGGCAAGCCACGCCGCCGGCGGGGCCCGCTCTTCTGGCTGTTCCTGGCCTTCCTGGTTGTGCTGCTTGCGCCGGTCGTCCTGTATCTGGGCGTGCTGGTTTACGTGGCCTGCGGGTTCATGAACGGCAAGGCCGCGGCGAGAATATCGAGTGTCTTCGAGGCCCCGGCGGAAATCGCCTCCGTGCGCACTCAATGGCTCAGGAACCTGAAACTTGACAAGATCGCTGTCCGCGCGCCGGACAACAGCACTCCTGTGACGGTTGACGCTGTAACCCTCGACTGGGACATTGGCCCGTTTCTGACCGAGGGGCGTATCCGTACTATGGCCATCGAGCGGCCCCAGATTGCCCTGCGGCGCAATGCGCAGGGCCAATGGAACATCCACCCTAACCTGGCCTCGGCCGGCGCCTACCGCCTGGAAGAGATCATCATGCGCGAAGGCGACCTGGCCATCGAATGGCCTGCGCCAGGCTCCGGCGCGGCGGCGGCTGCGTTTCCGGCCAGGCTGCGGTTGCAGGCCTTGAGCGGGACTCTTGCCGACCACGGGCCGCTGGCGCCCAAAACGTTCTCGCTCTATGGTGTTTTCGATTCCTTGGAGAACGTTTCCGTGACGGGCAGTTACGGGCCGGGGGCGGCGTGGACCGCCCGGATTTCCGGCGGCCTCAACCTGGGGCGTGACTTGGCGGGCATGTTGTACCCTTCGCCGCAAGACGTTCCTGAGCACGGAGAGAGCGTCAATGGGCATGTGCGCTATGACATCTCGGCAGGAGATGAGAGCCCAGCCGCGGCGTTGGATTTCAGCGGCCAGTTCATCCTGGAGAACCTGCACTGGCCGCTGGCTTCCGGTTGCGCGCTGGACGTGCCGCGCAGGACTGTGGACTTGAGCGGCACGGCGAGGCTGGACACGGGACCGGAGCAGCCGGCGGCTTTCGACAAGCTGCAACTGCGCGTGGACGGCGTGGGTACGCTGCACGGCCAAGGCGCGTGGTTGTCGCAGCCGGCAGCGCGGTTCACTTTGCAGAATGTGGCAGGCAAGATGGACGGCAAGGCGCTCAATGAGCTTTTCCAGCCGCGCCTGTGGGGCGACGCGCTGACACTGAAGGGTTCCGTGGAACTCTCGGACCTGTCGGCGGCGCTGCCGTCTGCTCCAGGCAACCCGGCGCCCGATGCGCCGACGGCGGAGGCGCGCGGCGCCATCGCCCTGGAGAACGCGGACCTGACGATTGCCCTGCCCCGGCTGTTTCAAGAAGCCGTGCTGAACGTGCTGAAGATGAGTGCTTACGGTTATGCCGCACCGTTGTTCGAGAAGGAACCCACCGAGAGCGTGGCCTTCGGCGGCCTTAGCGCCCGTTCCGGTTTTCAGATCAAGGACCAGAGGCTGACGTTCAGCAACGGACGCATACAGCCTTGCGATCTGCGTGCTGTGCTGCCCGTGGTTGGCGAAAGGGCCTTCCGGCTGCCCGCGGTGGAATTGGAGTGTGACTTGGGCTTGACTCACAAGCCTGATGGCAGGCCGGACGTGTGGAAGCTCAAGCTCCCCGACGGGACACAACTTGAGGTGTCTTTCAGGCAGCTTGTGCCGAAGCAAGGCGGAGCGCCGGAGAAAGCCGGCGGAGCCTGGGTTGTCAACGGCTCGTTTGGGACTCCCGCTTGGGGGGGGCTCGCGGCCACATTCAGCCTCACCTTGGATCTTGCACAGCGGCAGATTGGCCCGGCCACGATTGTGCTCAAGGACCTGGACCTGGCGAAAGTTGAGGCTTGGCTGGCTGACGCCGGGATGGCGCGGCCCGCAGGACACGTCAAGGACCTGGAGATCAAGTTGGCGCCCTACTCGCTGAAGCCGCTCGCCGCGGTGAAAACCTGGGAAGTTCGAGGCGCCTTCGAGGGGGTGCGGTTCTCCGGCCCCTATGCGGAGGCTGAGCAGTTGAGCGGAGATGTGCGCATCCTTGCCGGCTCCAGCAGCAACAGTCTGGACGCGAACTCACTCTTGCTCCTCAAGTCCGGCAGGGCCTGGCTCCACGGCGGCACAATCCTGATTCCACCCGGGCAGGAGGGCGCCGTCAAACTGGTGGGCAAGTATGCCAGATGCGAGAAGGGAACCGACATCAAGTTGGAGCAGTTGCGGGTCAACGTTGGCGAGGAGGTCACGCTGGAGGCGTCAGGAGAGTTGGCCCTGGAGGGCGGCAGTCCACTGAAGGCCCACGTGGAAAACTTGAAAGTCACGTCGGGGAAAACAACCCTTAACCAGGCGAATATCAATGGGAAATTGTCGGACATCTTGGGAGACTTGCTAAAACAGCTCAAGGGCGCCAAGGAATAGGAATTTTGGTAACAGTTCAGTCCGAGCCGCGAACGTAAGGGAGCGGTTCCATCGCTCCTATTCGTCCCATTCCTCTCATAGCAGGCAACGGGGCGCTCCCCATGACCGCTTGCTTACGCGCGCGGCTCAGAGACTGAACGGTCACGAATTTTCGATTTTCGATTTTAGATTTTGGATTGAACGGCAACCGCATGTGTTGTTCAATCGAAAATCTAAAATCCAAAATCCTCACTTCCTGCCCTCAATCCCATGCAATTCCGTGCGCAGCGCGTGCAGGGTCAACTCTTCGAGCAGGCCGGTCAACCTGCACGTGGTGGCGCGGAGGCGTTCGGAGGAGATGCGGCCCAGGTTCAAGGCGATGCGGAGCGCCGCCAGGTTGTTCGCGGCCAGCTTGGTGTTGAAAAGCGCGGTGGGCAGGAAACCGGCGATCACCTTGGTCTTGGCGCGCACGCTGGCGGAGCGTTGCGTTTCCACCAGCAGCAGTCCCATTTCGCCGAACACCGAGGGAGCATCAAGTTCGGCGATGGCCAACGGCTTCATGACGCTTTCTTTGAACACATCTACGGTGCCCTTGGCCAGGACGTACAGGCCGTCCGGCACAGTGCCTTCTTTAATGATCAACTCTGCGGGCTCAAATTCTTTGCGTTGCAGCCAGGAACTCAGTTCGTCAATCTGCTTCCTGTCCAGGCCGTCGAAGACGGGTATCTCATGCAACACGGTCTCGACCATGACACCGCTCCTCCATGCCCGTTTCGGCAGGCCGCGGTTCCCGGTGCTCCCCTCCCACGGGAAAGCGCAGGGCCAAGGTCTGCGGAAACAGGCCCTTAGCATGTGGCGCGATGAGGCAATGTCAAATGTAGCGCAGGCTTCCGGCCTGCACTTTTTCACGGGCAGGCTGGAAGCAAATGTACCGCGGGCGTCCCGCCCGCTCGTGGCAGGCTGGCAGGGCGCGAGGACGAAGGCGGGCGGGACGCCCGCGGTACGCTCTGGGCCACGCATTTACTGACATGCACCCGGGCTGGAAGCCTGCGCTACATTTCGGGCTTGCAATCACGCGCCCTGGAGTTGACAAAGTAGGCTGGTACGGGAACCTGTCATGAAGATGAAAAATCTAACCTGCCTCCTTTGTCTTGCGCTGGCCGTGGCGGGCGCGGCTGTCGCCGGGGACAAAGAGGGGGGCGAGCCGCGGCGGCCGGCGCTGGCCTTCTATACATTCGGAGATTTGCTGGAGAAGGCGGAACGGATCATCGTGGCCGAAGTCGGGCCGCAGCAGGACGGCGCCACGCTGCTGCTGGTGCACGAGACCATCAAGGCGCCCGTGGAGGATGCGAAGAACAGCGATCCGAAGAACAGCGGGCCGGAGCGGCTGAAGCGCGCCGCGGAGTTGCTGGCCAACGAAAATGCCCCCAGCCGCGTCCGGGTGCTGGTTGAGGACTTGCGCCTGCCGCCGGAAGGAACTCAAGCCATCTTTTTCCTGTGGGACAAGCCCGCGGGCAACGCGCCGGCCGAACCGGCGTACCGCGTCGCACATCCGCAGTGCATCTATGAACTGGAGTTGTTGGGGCAGGTCAAGGCCGCGGCAGCGCGGCCCCGCTCCGTGGCGGATGGGCGCTACCTGCGCGAGTGGGACAAGCAGATGGCGGCGCGCGCGCGGCAGCGCCAGGCCAATGAAGCCCTGCTGAAGACGAAGGGCGGCGACGTGGTGATGGGCTTGCGCCTCCGCGCGCTGCGCCCGGCGCTGTCCCTGCGCGGTGACAACAGCTTCGCGGTCACCGTCCGCGTGGAGAACACCCGCGCCCGCGAGCAGCTCATTTACGACGGGCCGGGCGGAGGTTATGGCGTGCTGCTGAGGCCCAAGAACGCCGCGGCAGGAGCCGGCCTGGTTTTGCGCCAGGGCGCCGTCAAGACCGGCGCCGACATTTCGGTCCTGAACATTGCCGACGAGATGGATTTCACCGCGATCAAAGGCGAGGCCTTCCTGGCCAAGGAACTGTTCTTCGGCGCGGCGGAGTTTCCGGCGTTGCGGAACCTGGACGGCGAATACACGCTCGCGGTCTTCTTCAATACCGAGCAGGACGGCCGGGGACTGGAGATGGCCGGACCTGTCTGGACGGGCAGCATGGTTGCCGAGGAAGTGCCGCTGCAGTTCCACGCGCGCCCGGAACACGCCAAGCTGCCAGAACCGTGATAGGGGCGAGGGGCGAGGGGTGAGGGGCGAGGG
>JBEKKG010000080.1:0-13736 GCA_050010835.1 Planctomycetota bacterium | reverse complement strand
TCGGCATCCTGCCGCTTGAGCACGTAGCGCCAGGAACCCGGGGCCGCGGGGTTGTCGTGGACGAAGAGCATCTCGCCCATGGTGCGGACCGGCTGCAGCTTTTGCAGGTATTCCCACTGTTCCTTGCGCTTCTGGTATTCGCCGGGGCGGATGAAGGCGCCGGCCATTTCCTCGGGGCAGACGCGCCGCCGCGTCCACCACACGGCGTTGGTCGCCGCCGCGTTGAAGTTTTTGGGCGGCCCCTTGATGGTGGCCTCATCGTGGTTGCCCAGCAGGCTGAACTCGAACTGCATGATGAAGTCGAGCACCTCGGCCGGGTTCGGCCCGTAGCCCACAATATCTCCCAGGAAGAACACCCTCTTGATCCCGCGCTGCGTCAGGTCCTGGTAGACCGCAGAGAGCGCTTCGAGGTTGGCGTGGATGTCGGACAGAATCGCAATCATGCGCCCATTATCAGCAAAGAGCCGCGGTTTTCAAAACCCAAACCCGGCAGAACAACAAAGCAGGGTTCATGTCGCTGCCTGTAGCACGGGCGTCCCGCCCGTGCAGCCTGCCGGTTGTGTGAACTGCACCGGCGGGACGCCCGTGCTACACCGGCCCCAACAGGTTGCACAGCAAAGCCCGCTGGGCGTGCAAACGGTTCTCAGCCTGGTCATAGACCACGGACTGCGGGCCGTCCATGACCGCGTCCGTAATCTCGTCGCCGCGGTGGGCGGGCAGGCAGTGCATCACGAGGGCTTTGGGCGCTGTGCTGAGGAGTTCCGAGTTCAACTGGTACAACTGGAATATGGCGCGGCGCTTGGCTACTTCGTTCTCCTGCCCCATCGAAGCCCACACGTCCGTGTAGACGACCGCCGCTCCCGCCACCGCTTCGGCGGGGTCGTTCACGAGCTTCACGCCCGCCGTTTTCACAAAAGCTTCGCTGAACGAGTAACCGCGCGGAGAAGCGATCGTCAGCGCGGCCCCGACCTTGGGCAGGGCCTGCGCGAGAGAGCGGCAGACATTGTTGCAGTCGCCCACGAAGGCCACTTTCACGTTCTTCAGGGCGCCGAGTTTCTCGCGAATGGTCAGCAGGTCGCCCAGCGCCTGGCAGGGGTGGTGGGCGTCCGACAAGCCGTTGATCACGGGCTTGCTGGCGTGGCGGGCGACCTCCGTGACGGTCTCGTGCTTGTAGGTGCGCAGGATGAAAACGTCTAGGTACCGCGAGGCCACCTTGGCGAAGTCCTTTATGGCCTCGCGCTCTCCTATGCGCCCGCTTTCAGGCCCCATGTAGGTGCAGTTGCCCCCCAACTGGCAGACGGCAGTCTCAAAGCTCAACCGCGTGCGCAGGGACGCCTTCTCAAAGAAAATGCCGGCGATGCGGCCCTGCATCACCTTGGCCGTCTGGTAGCTGTGGGGCTCGGCCTTTTGCTGTGCGGCCAAGTCCAGAATGGCCAGGATCTCGGCCCCGCTCATGGAGTCGAAGGAGGTAAAATCGCGTTTGTTATGTCCGCTCACGTTGCACCTCGAAAAATGATGGCCCTGAACACTCGTGACAAGTGACACGTGACATGGAACAGCACGCGCCGGCATGTCGGATGGGAGTTATGGGAGGTAGGAGAGTTATGCCAGGGCACAACACGCGCGCGGACATTTCTCCCGCCACTTGCCACTTGCTACTCGTCACTCGCCACCTGTCACTTGTCTCCTGCCAACGTCCTTTCCTATCTGCGTTCATCTGCGTTCATCTGCGGTTCCAGACCCCGCTGTGTCCTGTCACAATTCCCCGAGAACCCGCGAGATGATCGCGAGTCCTTCGTCCAGTTCCGCGGCGCTCACCGTCATGGCCGGCAGGAGGCGCACGGTGGTCTCATGGGTGGCGTTGATCATCAGGCCTTCTTCCAGGCAACGCGTGTACACGGGCTTCGCCGGGAAGTTGAGATCAATGCCCACCATCAGCCCTACTTGCCGGACCTCCTTGATCTTCGCAGCGTGCCGGCTGCGCAGGAGTTCCAGCCCGGCTTGCAGGTGGCGCGCCATGTCGCGGACGTGCTGGAGCAGATGGTCCTGCTCAATGGTTTCGAGCACCGCCAGGCCCGCGGCACAGGCCAGCGGGTTGCCCCCGAAGGTCGAGCCATGCGTGCCCGGCACCAGGAGTTGCGCCGTTGCGCCGCGCGCCAGCAGCGCGCCGATAGGGAAGCCTCCGCCCAGCGTCTTGGCCAGCCAGAGCAAGTCGGGGGCCGGGGCCTTGAGGGTCTGGTAGGCAAAGTAGTCCCCGGTCCGGCCCATCCCGCACTGCACCTCATCGTACATCAAGAGCGCGCCGTGGCGGTCGCACAGGGCGCGGGCGGCCTCCAGGTAGGCACGGGTGCTGGCGAAGATCCCGCCCTCGCCCTGCACGGGTTCAACCATGAATCCGGCGGTCTCCGCGTCGAAGGCCCGCTCCAGCGCCGCGGTATCGTAGAGCGGCACGTAGCTGAAGCCGGGCACCAGCGGCTCGAAGCCTCTCTGCATGTTGTCCTGGGCGGTGGCGGTCAGCGCCGCAAAAGTGCGGCCGTGGAAACAGTTCTCCACGCTGATGAACCGCCACTTGGCCGGGGACTTCTGCTTGCCGTGCAGACGCGCCAGTTTGATGGCCGCTTCGCTGGCTTCGGTGCCGGAGTTGCAGAAGAACGCTTTGGGCTTCTCCATGCCCGTCAGCCGCTCGGCCAGGCCTTTGGCCAGCAGCGCCTGCTGCTCCCACAGGTAGTTGTTGTGGATGTGCAGCATCTGCGCCGCCTGCTTGTTGAGGGCCGCCACGACACGGGGCGGACAGTGCCCCAGGCCGTTGACTCCCAGGCCCGGCAGAAGATCGAGATAGCGCTTGCCGTTCGAGTCCCAGACATAAGAGCCGGCTGCGCGCGTGATGGCAATGGGCGCGCGCGTGTAGTTGCCGAAAACGTATTGTGCGTAAGCCGCTTGTACTTCCGTCAGGTTCATGGCCGTTGAGGTCTCCGTTTGCCGGGCGCCGTGGTTACTTGCGAATCTCCGTCCCAATGCCTTCCGGGGTGAAGATCTCCAGGAGCAGCGAGTGCTGTTGCAGTCCCGAGATGACGTGGGTCTTCCGCACTCCGGCCTGCAGCGCCGCCATGCAGGCTTCGATCTTGGGGATCATCCCGCCCACAATCACCTTCTTCTCGATCAACTCGCCGCATTCGGGCAGCGTGATGCTGGAGATCAGCGTGGCGGGGTCGTTTTTGTCCCGCAGGATGCCCGGCACGTTGGAGAGATAGACCAGTTTCTCTGCCTTGACCTGGGCCGCTACCTTCCAGGCCACCGAGTCTGCGTTGACGTTGTAAAGGTGTTTGTCCTGGCCGCGCGCAATCGGGGCCACCACGGGGATTATCCCGCCTGAAGCGATGCGCTGCGCCAGTTCGGCGTCTATCTCGGAAATCTCGCCGACGAAGCCCAGGTCCAGAGCGGGGTCCTCCGCGAAGACCTTCTTGGCACAGCGCAGGAAGCGCGAGTCGCGGCCGTTCAACGGAATGGCCTTGCCATCCTCCTGCTGGATCAACTCGACGACATTGGCGCTGATTTCGTCAATCAGGACCTTGTGGGCGATCTCCAGCGTGGCCTCGTCCGTCACGCGGCGGCCTTTGACGAAGGCGGGCGTCAACCCGCGGCGCTCCATTTCCGCGCTGATGCGCGGCCCGCCGCCGTGCACGATGATCGGCCACACGCCTACTTGCTCCAGAAACACCACGTCCCGCACTACCGACGGCAGGATTTGCTCATCCGTCATGGTGCTGCCGCCGATCTTGATGACCACGAACTTGCGGTCGAAGGCCTTGAGGTAGGGCAAGGCTTCAAGCAGGACCTTGGATTTATCCAGCGCGTTCACGAATGCTCCTCTGTAGCACGGGCGTCCCGCCCGTGCAGTTCGCACAACCTACAGGCTGCACGGGCGAGACGCCCGTGCTACGTGTGGTACTCCGCATTTATCGAAATGTACTCGTGGGTCAGGTCGCAGGTGTAGAACTTGGCCCGGCCCGGGCCCTCGCCCACCAGCAGCACCACGCTCACCTCCCGCGCTTTCAGGCCCGCGGCCACCGCGGCTTGGTCGAAGTTCACCGGCTGGCCCGCCTTGAAGAGCTCCTGCCCGTTGAGCGTCAGCGAGGCGGCGTCCGGATCGAAGGCTACTCCCGCGCGCCCGGCCGCGGCCAGGATGCGGCCCCAGTTCGGATCGTTGCCGGCGATGGCCGTTTTCACCAGCGGCGACTCGGCGACCGTGCGCGCAATCCTGCGGGCATCCGCATCGTTGCGCGTGCCCCCGATGTAAAGGGTCACGAAATGTTTCGCGCCTTCGCCGTCAGCAGCGATCTGCCGCGCCAGGCTGTCGCACACGGCCAGCAGGCCGGCGTAGAGGGCCTCGTAGCCCGCCCCCCCGGTGCGGGTAACGGGCGGGTTGCGCGCCAGGCCGCAGGCCAGAACTACGAAGCTGTCGTTGGTCGAGGTATCGCCGTCAACCGTAACGCAGTTGAAGGTCTCGGCAGTGATGGCCGAAAGCGCCGCCTGCAACACGGCGGGGGCGGCGGCGGCGTCGGTGGCCACTACGCCCAGCATGGTGGCCATGTTGGGCGCGATCATGCCCGAGCCTTTGCAGACGCCGGCGATGTGGACCGTCTTGCCGCCGATCTTGACGGTCACCGCCGCGGTCTTGGGCACCAGGTCCGTGGTCATGATCCCGCGCGCGAAATCCCCCGTGATCTTCTGTTCGCGGACAAACATGGCCGTGCGCTCGATGCCAATCTCGATCTTCTCCATGGGGAGTTGGCGCCCGATGACCCCGGTCGAAAAGACGAGCACTTCCGCGGGCTTGCAGGCGACCCAGGTGGCCACTCCCGTGGCCATGGCGTGGGCGTTGCGTTCGCCTTGTTCGCCCGTGCAGGCGTTGGCCATGCCGGCGTTGATCACCAAGGCCCGCACACACTGCTTGCCCTTCCGCAGATGCTCGCGGCAGAGCTTGACCGGCGCGGCGCAGACGCGGTTCTGGGTGAAGACGCCCGCGGCGGCGCAAGGCTGCTCGCAGTACAGCAGGGCCAGGTCCGGCGGTTCTTCCTTCGCCGTCTTCAGGCCGCAGTACAAGGAGGCGGTGCGGAAACCGGGAACGTCATGGAGCAAGCCCTCCCAGGGATCAACCTGCACCGGTTTGGCAGTGGATTTCTTGGCCTTCGTCTTCATGCGCCCCTCCCGGCAAATCCTGGTTTTACTTTTCTGACCACTAACCCGCTTTTCTCACAACTCATTCAACACAGAGGACGCAGAGGGTACAGAGGAAAGAGTTGAACAGGTGGGGAGGTGATTGCGTATTGGGTGACGCCTGGTCACCTTTTCACCCATTCAGCTCTTCACCCGTTCACCCCTTCACCTTTTCAATCCCTCTGTGTTCCTCTGTGTCCTCTGTGTTGAGAAACCCGCGCTAACCACTGGCAACTGGCCACCCCGAAACAATCCGGCCCCTCGAACCCCGCGTTGGCGAGGGAGGGGCCGGTATGTCGAGCACTTCCAGACGGCGAAACGCACCGCCCCGTCATCGCTTGGAGTACTGGAACCTGCGCCTGGCGCCCGCCTGGCCGTATTTCTTGCGTTCCACCATGCGCGAATCCCTGGTCAGGTAGCCCTCGTCCCGCAGGGATTTCTCCAGGTTGCGGTCGTACAGCAGCAGCGCGCGGGCGATGCCCATGCGGATCGCCTCGGCCTGCCCCGTGACGCCGCCGCCATCCACGCTGCAGAAGACGTCGAAGGCCGTGGCCAGCTTGGCGAATCTCAGCACGGATGTCACCGAATTGCGGTGGTTCTCAGAGCCAAAGAATTTCTCCAACGGGCGTGCGTTGACCAGGATGTGACCAGACCCGGGCCGCAGGCGCACGCTGGCCCGGGAGCACTTGCGGCGCCCCGTGCCCCAGTAATAACCGCCAGTTTTGTCTTCGCTGCTCTCCGCCATGGAACCTCAACCTTCAGCTTTACGCTGCCTTTCCCGTTAATGGCCTACCCTAAGTGCTTCCCGATCCACGATCCACGCTTCACGACATTTGTGGCACCCACACCTCTGGCTTCTGTGCGGTATGGGGATGCTTGTCGTCATCGTAAACCTTGAGTTTTTTCAGCATGGCCTTGCCCAGGAGCGTCTTGGGCAGCATGCGGCGCACGGACTCCATGATTATGGACGCGGGATCGCGCCGCTGCTGTTCCGCCAGCGTGCGGACGCGCAGGCCGCCAGGATATCCGGACCACTTGCGGTACTCTTTATCCTGATACTTCTTAGCAGGGACCTTGACCTTTGCGGCGTTGAGCACCACCACGAAGTCGCCAGTGTCCACATGGGGCGTGTAGCAGGGCTTGTCCTTGCCCATGAGGCGCATGGCGATGGGCACGGACAAACGTCCCAGCGACTTGTTTGCCGCATCCACGACATACCACTTGCGCTCGATCTCGCCCGCCTTGGCGTGATAGGTCTTGAAGGGCTTGGACTTGGCGACGGCCGCCGGCATGGCTGACTGCTCCTTGGACTGCCTGACCCGCAAACGTGCTCCGCTTCGACCTGAAAACACAACCCGCCCGGGCTCCCGGGCGGGAAGAGAGGACTGTATACTACCAGGAAACAAAGTCAAGATGAGATTTGCTTCCGTTCGAGAGATTTCCAACGGCGCTCCCACGAACGCCAAAGGCGAAGTCTTCTCTTAGGTGACGCTCTGGAAACGCGCAAGCTATCGCGCGAGAACCGTTCCAGTTCATCCGCGGCCTGCATCACCTTCCGCCGTTCCGTTTCGTTCTTGTGCCTGTGCCACACAGCCCTGATGGAACGGGCAAGTTTGATCATCAGAGGATCCAGCTCTGCGCAACAGCCTAGAAGACCTTTGACCGCCCAAATGCTACGGCCAAGCTTTGCCACGAAGCGCGCAAAGCGAGCTTTGCTGGTGTTAGAGAAAAGCCTTCCTGCTCCGTTGCGTATGACCACAGTAAACTCGCTCTTTTCCGCGCCCATAGCTGCGGGGGTGTCCAGCACAATCGCATCGAGGTTCTTGGCCTCGAGTTTTCGCCGCGCCTCGGCAAGCCTGGATTTACGCCGCTGCTGTGCAGTGGCGCCAGTGCCCGTCTCCAAGGCAAAGCCGATCAACACCAGGTCCTTCCGGCGGCGTCTCTTCAACTCACCAAGCTCAGCCAGAATGTCCACCGTGGGCTTAAGGCGCAGCAGCAGCGCCTGCCTGGACTTCTTCAGCTTGGTCCTTGATTTCCTGGCTGGGGTGTAATCCGCGACCGCCGCGTTCATGACCACCATCTGCGCCGCGGCCAGATGCCGCAGCACGGCTGCGCGCATCTCGGCGGCTGAACGGACCGGCACGCACGCCAGGTGTTTGGACGAAGGGATGGCCCGCCGCACCTTGTCTTGCAGCGGCCCGTGGATGAGGATCACACGGCAGCCCGCTTCCAAGGCCGCGCGTGCGATCTCCACGCCCAGTTTTCCCGTGGCGCGGTTGGAGATGAAGCGCACGGGATCAAGGTCCTCGATCGTCGGCCCCGCCGTGACCAGCACCGTCAGTTTTCGATTTTCTCCCGACCTGTCGGGATTCGATTTTCGATTGAGCATGAATCAGGAACCGAGAGCCGCCCGTGCCGCCGCGAGGATCTCCGCCGGCTCAACCATGCGTCCCGCGCCTTCCGTGCCGCAGGCGAGGCGGCCGCTGGCCGGGCCGAGCAGCTTGTAGCCGTAGGATTGCAGGAGCCTGGCGTTGGCCTGCGTGGCCGGATGCTCCCACATCCTGGTGTTCATGGCGGGGCAAACCAGCACGGGGCAACGGACGCTCAGCAACAAGGTTGAAAGCAGGTCGCTGGCCAGGCCGTGCGCCAGGCGCGCCATGAGATTGGCGGTCGCGGGCGCGATTATCGCCACAGCGGCGTCCGCGGCGGGCTGAAGGTGCGGGTAAGGGCTGACCTGCGGCCCGATGCGGTGGAACATCCGTGTCAGGCACGGCCGGCCTGTGAGCGCTTCAAACGTGTAGGGCGTAACCAGTTTCTGGGCGCCTTTGGTCAAGACGACCGTGACCACGGCGCCTTCCTTGACCAGTTGCGAAGCCAGGTCGCACGACTTATAGGCCGCAATGCCGCCGCCCACGCCTAGAATGACATGCTTGCCGCTCAAGCATCCAGCACGTGGCGAGGATTCCTTAATCAGCGTAGGGCGAGGCATGGCGTGGCTCGTGGTTCGTGGCTCGTGGTTCGTGGTTCGTGGCATCCCCCGCCGCGCACCCCCTAACTTGGACTATTCACCGCTAAGGCGCCAAAGTCCGCCAAGGGCGCCATGAAGTTCCACCTCTTCACTCTACTTTGCCGGCCCGGCCGCCTTGTCGGCCTTGTCGGCCTTGTCGGCTTTTTCGGGCAACCTGGGACGGTCCGCTTTTTCCGCTTCCGCCAGTTCTTCAGACTCGCGGGCCGCCAGGTCCTTGCGCATCTGTAGAGCTTCATCGCCCATAATCAAGTCAACCTTCGATTCAAAGATTTCCTTGGAGACTATATCCCACAGGTTGTTGGTGTCGGCCAGCACCAGTTTGGGCAGGCCGCGCTGCAGTTCGCGCATGCGCTTCTGATACAGGGTGACGAGCTTGAATTTGCCGCCGACCTTGGCCAGCAGTGTCTCCAGTTCTCGTGGTTCCATGTTTCCGTCTCCGTGGTTTGCGTTCAATCGAAAATCGAAAATCCAAAATCCAAAATCAAGAATCCTTGTGCTGCCTGCAATGCTCCGCCAGCCGAATCGCCTTCAGCTTGTCCAGGGCCTCATCCAGCGTATCGTTCACCACCAGGTACTCGTACTCAGGGCTGCGTGCCAACTCGGCCTCCGCGGCACGGAGCCGCACGCCGAACGACTGCTCATCCTCGCTGCCGCGCCCGCGCAAGCGGCGGATCAACGCTTCCCGCGAAGGGGGCAGGATGAACACCGCCACGCTGCGGGGGTACCGGTACGCACCCAGTCTGCGTATCTGTTCGACGCCTTGCACGTCAATGTCCTTCACCACGTCCGTTCCGGCGTCGAGCTGTTCTTCCACAAAGCGCGCCAGCGTGCCGTAACGCCGGCCATGGACCACGGCATGCTCCAGGAACTCGCCGCGCTCCACCGCGGCGGCGAAACGCGCTTCATCCCAGAAGAAGTAGGCCACGCCATCCACTTCATCTTCCCGCGGCGCCCGGGTGGTGGCGCTGACGGCCTTGCGCAGCCCTTTCTGGTCCGCCACGAAGCGCCGCAGCAGCGTGGTCTTGCCTACGCCGGCCGGCCCGGCGATCAGAAAGAGAAGGCCGCGGTGTGCCGGCATGTTCACTCCAGGTTCTGCACCTGCTCCCGGATCTTCTCGATCAAGCCTTTCATCTCCACCACGTGGTAGGTGATCTGCTCATCCTGGGCCTTGGAGCCGAGCGTATTCGTCTCGCGCAGCAGTTCCTGGCTTAGAAAGTCCAGCTTCTTTCCCGTTTCGCCGCCGGCGGCCAAGGCGGCTTCGAACTGCGCCAGGTGGCTTTGCAGCCGCGCCAACTCCTCGCTGGTATCCAGCCGGTCGGCCAGCATGACCACCTCATGCTCCAACGCGCCCGGATTGAGCGGGGCCGTGAGGCCGGCCTGGTCGAGGAGCTTGGCAATCCGCTCCTTGAGCTTCTGCACGGCGCCGCTCAGGACTCCCGGCGTGGCGGCCTGGACGGCGGCGTGGTGCTGCGCCAGTTGAGCCAACTGCGCACGGATGTCCGCGGCGCAGGCCGCGCCTTCCCGGCAGCGCATCTCGTTGAAGTCCTTGAGGGCCGCGAGCAGCGCCCTGCGGGAACGCCCCCAAACCTGCTCCAGGTCCTCTTCTTGCTGCAGGCGCGTAACCACCCCTGGCAGAGGCAGCAGCGCGCTCAGGGCCACGTCGTTCCGGACCTTCTTCTCCTTGCTGAGCGCGCGCGCCTGGGCCACGTACCGGCCCACAGCCGCGGCATTGATTTCGTAGACGTCCTCGCCCGCGGCGGCATCCTCGAAGAACAGGCTGACATCAATGCTCCCGCGCTTGACCCCTGCTTCGCCCAGCAAGGCCTTGATGCGTTCCTCAAGGGCCGCGTAGCGCCCCAGGATCTTCACGTTCACCTTGAAGAAGCGCCCGTTCACCGCGCGCACTTCCGCGGTGACGCGCCCGCCGTCTTCTACCGCGGCACGGCCATAGCCGGTCATGGAGCGCACGGGAGCCGTGGCCGGCTTCGCTTGCATGGACGTTTTACCTGCTTCAGTCTGCATGTCAGAACTCAGTTCTTCTTCGGCTCAGCCGCCGGCTCATCCTTCTTGGCTTCATCCTTCTTCGGCTCCGCCGCTGGCTCATCCTTCTTGGCTTCGTCCTTTTTCGGCTCAGCCGCTGGCTCTTCCTTCTTAGCCTCGTCCTTCTTCGGCTCGGCCGGTGGTCCTTCCTTCTTGGCCTCAGCCTTCTGCGGTTCAGCCGATTTCTCTTCCTTCTTGGGCTCTAGCACTGTCCCCAATGACTGGACTGGGGGAGGCACCGGAGAGGCGCTTGGAGCCGGCTCTTGTTTTGCTGCGGCCGGCGTGCCAGAGCCGATCTTAATGCTCTCTCTGGGTGCGTGCATAATGCCCAGAATGATGGCCAGCAGGAAGAAAAGGATGGCCATGTACACCGTGGCACGGCGGATGGGATTGGTGACGCCCTCCACGCCCGCGGCCTTGGTTCCGCCCAATGCCGTCAGGCCGCCGCCCTTCCCCTCCTGCAACAGGATGAAGAAGATCATGATCAGACCGCTTACCACAAACAAGCCGGTCAGGGCCATGTCAATCCACTTCGTCAAGTCACCCGATCCCATGTTCACTATCCTCCGTCGCCTCGGCCCTTAGCCCGGACTGTTCACCGCAGAGGCGCAGAGAGCACAGAGTGAACTAATGAAACCAATCTTCATTGCGCCCCATCTCCCTGCTGTTCTCTGCGTCCTCCGCGTCTCTGCGGTGAAGAATCCCGGTTGGCCTACCTGCTCATTTTGCCGCTTTCACAATGGCCTCAAAGTCGCCAGCCACCAGACTGGCGCCGCCTACCAGGGCGCCATCAATGTCGGGCTGCGCCAGCAGTTCTTTGGCGTTGTCGGCCTTGACCGAGCCACCGTACTGAATCCGCACTGTTTCCGCCACCCCGGCGCCGAACTTGCCGCGGAGCTGCCCGCGGATGAAGGCGTGCACATCCTGGGCCTGCTGGGGCGTGGCGGTCAAGCCCGTGCCGATCGCCCATACCGGCTCGTAAGCGAGGGTCAGGGCCGCCATTTGATCCGCCTTCAGGGCGCTCAAGGCGCCGTCAAGCTGTTGCTTGACGACTTTCTCGGTCACATTGGCCAGGCGCTGGTCCTTGGTCTCGCCCACACAGCAGATGACCTTCAGCCCGGCTGCAAGGGCCGCCTGAAGGCGTTTGCTGACCGTCTCATCGGTCTCGCCGAAGTACTGCCGCCGCTCGCTATGGCCGAGGATGGTGTACTGGCAGCCGGCGGCCGCCAGCATGGGGCCGGAGACCTCGCCCGTGTAGGCCCCCGATTTCATCCAGTACAGGTTCTGCGCACCGACCGCAATCCGGGAGCCGCGCAGGGCCTCGGCCACCGTGACGAGGCAAAGATACGTCGGACAGACAGCCACGTCGCACCGGTCAAAACCCTCCAGCCGCTGCCGCAGCTCCTGGGCCAGAGCGCGGGCCTCCGCGGGCGTCTTGTTCATCTTCCAGTTGCCTGCCACGAAAGAACGGCGTGCCATTTCAGTCCCTCCTAACGCGCATTATTCGCCACAGAGCACACAGAGAGCACAGAGAACAGAAAAGAATTGGGTCTAGGCAAATCCGGAATCATCTCATTACTCTGTGTTCTCTGTGCCCTCTGTGGCGAACAGTTCATCCTAGCGTTTCCCCCGAAACGGGGTGCGTTCCGCCGCCGGGTAACTGCCCAGCACCTCCAGATGCCGCGCCTGGCTTTCCAACTGCCGCAGGGTGGTCTGGACATTCTCGTCGGTCGCGTAGCCCTCGAAATCCAGGAAGAAATTGTACTCCCACGCGCGCCGCTTGCTGGGCCGCGACTCGATGCGGGTCAGGTTGATGGCGTGGGCCTGGAAGGGCTGCAGCAAGCGCAGCAAGGCGCCAGGTTCGTCCCGGACCGCAATCAGCAGGCTGGTCTTGTCCTTGCCCGTGCGCTCCGCCATGTGCTCGGCCACCACGAAGAACCTCGTCATGTTGTCCGGCACGTCCTCGATGTGCTCGAGGATGATCGGGACCTTGTAAATCTCCGCGGCCAGCGCGCCGGCAATGGCCGCCGCGTGCGGGTCCTTGGCCGCCAGCTCCGCCGCCGCCGCCGTGGAACCGGCCTCGCGCTGTTCGATGCCGGCGAGATTGCCCATCACCCAGTTGCGGCATTGTGCGAACGGCTGCGGGTGGCTGTACACCACGCGCACTTCCGCGAGCGGGCTTCTGGAGAGCAGATGGTGGTGGATGGGCAGGTAGATCTCGCTGTAGATTTTCAGGCGGGTCTCGGCGAACATGTCAATGGCCTGGTTGATCCCGCCCTCGGTGGAGTTCTCAATGGGCGTCACGCCGTAGTCGGCGCGCTGGCGGGACACGGCCAGGAACACGTCGCGGATGTCGCGCGTCGGGATGTACTCGACGGAAGACCCGAACTTCGTGTGCGCCGCCAGGTGCGTGAAGGTGCCGGGCTGGCCGAAGTAGGCCACGCGCGTTTGCCGCTCCAGCGCCATGGTTGCCGACATGATCTCGCGATAGATGGCGCAGATGGCTTCGTTGGCGAGCGGGCCGGGGTTGTGTGCGGCCACTTGTTTGTAGACCTGCGCTTCCCGCGAGGGGCTGTAGGTTTTCAGGCCCTCTTTGGCCTTGATCTCGCCAATCTTCCGCGCCGTGGCCGCCCGCTCGTTGATCAAGGTGACGATTCTGGAGTCGAGCGAGTCAATGGCGTGCCGCAAACAGTCCAGGCCGCCCAGAGCCGCGGCGGAGGGGGCCGGTTCTCCCGGCGCCTGCCGGCGTCCCGAGCCAGCGGGCTCCGGCTGGGGCGCGTGGTGCGGGGTCTTGCTCTCGGTTTTGTCGGCTTTGCTCGGCATGTCCCGGTCCGTTAGAATTTGATTTCCAACACTTTGAACTTCATCGCGCGCTTGGGCGTTGAGACTGTGACCTCATCGCCGACCTTCCTGGTGAGCAGGGCCTGGCCCATCGGGCTGGTGGTGAGTATTTTGCCGTTGAGGGGGTCGTTTTCTCCTTCGCCCACCAGCGTGTACTCCTCTTCTTCGTTGTCCGGCAGGCTGAGCAGCTTGACAGTGGCCCCAAAGGTCACGCAATCGCCGCCGACCTTGCGCATGTCCACCAAAGACGCATGGGAGACCTTGTCTTTCATTTCGCGGATGCGGCCCTCCAGCATCATCAGGTCCTCGCGTGCCGCATGGAACTCGGCATTTTCGGACAGGTCGCCCTTCTCGCGCGCCTCTTTGAGCTGTTGCAGCACCTTGGGGCGCCGCTCCTCCATTTCCGCCAGCTCTGCCTGCAATTTTTCGAGACCCTCGCGAGTCATCGGGACGGTGGCCATCAGAAAATCTCCCTCTCCCCTCCTCTTGTACCAAGCGTGCCGCTCAGCCGTTGAACAGCTTCTCCAACCGGTCCAGCCCCTTGTTGATCAACTCGATGCTCGTGGCGTAGCTCAGCCGCACATGCTGGTTCGAGCCGAAGGCCTCGCCC
>JBEKKG010000079.1:0-13737 GCA_050010835.1 Planctomycetota bacterium | reverse complement strand
CGACCGAAGGCCACATGACTGCCGGCAAGCGGCACCGCAAAATTGTTACGCGCTTCATGGACCTTGCCCCACTGATCCGGGGTAGAGGCGCCACTTTGTTTGTGCAGAGTCCCATCACCATCGAGCCGGGCCACGAGCCGGAACCCGACGCCTGCATTGTGCGTGGCACGCCAGACGACTACGACGACCGCCACCCCGCGCCGGGGGACGTCTTCTGCCTCATAGAAGTGGCCGACAGTTCCGTGGACTATGATCAGACTACCAAGTTGCGCTTGTACGCCCACGCCAGCATCCCCCAATACGTCATAGTGAACCTCGTTGACATGCAGCTCGAAGTCTACGAACAGCCGCTGCCCGCGGAGAGCCGTTACGCTCAGAACATCGTCCTCAAAGCAGAGCAAACCCTGTCCCTCGCTGTGGGCGCCGGCAAGCGGCTGGAGGTCCCGGCGGAGAGCTTACTGCCCTGAATTCCCGGGCTGACTGGGTCGCGCAGGCGGCAGAATATGTATTTTTCCTTGTTTTTTGATTTGCAATTCGCGTCCCCTTCGTGCCACAATTGACTTAGACCTGCGTAAACGGCCGGACAGGGACAAAGGGATACTATCATGCCGGAAGGGACGCCAGCCCAAGCGCGACAAGACAAGCTGCTCGCCTGCGTGGATTGCGGCGCGCAGTTTGTGTTCTCAGTTCGCGACCAAGCCTTCTACCAGGAACGCGGCTACCAGGCGCCGCGGCGCTGTAAACTGTGCCGCGAGAAACGCAAGACAGGCCAGCATCAGACACTGGGCACACAGGGGAGCCACGCCCCGGCGGCCGCGCCGGAGCAGACGGATGGCCAGGCCGCGGAGCCGCCGCGGCACGCCCAGAAGCCGCGCACGCCGCGCTGGGCTCCCGCACCCTCTGCTGACGCAGACAAGGAGCGGGGCCAGTTCAAGGTGTTGTGTTCGGCTTGTGGCGCTGAGACGACCGTGCCCTTCAAGCCTGATCCCAATCGTCCTGTTTATTGCCGCAACTGCTACATGGACCGCCACAAGAGCGCGGGCCGGGCAAAACCTGGCGGAGTTGCCAAGACGGCTGCGGGCGCTGCCGAGGGCGAGCAGGCTGCTTCCGCGCCGCCCCCGGCTTCTGCCCCGCCACCGGCTTCAGCGGCGCCGCCGGCTTCGGCACCTGAGCCGCCAACTTCCGCACCTGAACCGCCAGCTTCCGCACCTGAGGCGCCGGCCAAGTAGCCGTCTGTGCTTGCACTCCGGCCCAGGATGCGGTATCCTATGGCCATGAATATCGCGCAAGCGCTCACAGTTCGTTTGTTCCTGCCTCGGCTTGCAGGCAAGGAGATATTACGGCCGCGCTCTGCCTCGCAGCGCGGCCGCGCAGTCGTTCTTTAGAACATGAGCACACTGGTCTAATCGGCACTTTACGCTAAACTTCGGCCCTCTTTGCACCAAGCGGGGCCACGGAACTGGAGAGCTTGAAAATGTCTGCGCAAGCAGGAACAACACACGCGGCCGCTGAATCGCCGGCGGGAACGCCAGGCCGCAAGCCGGAAACGGCCAGGGATGAGGCCTTCCCGCCGCAGTACGACCCTCATTCTTTTGAGGACCGCATCTATGCCCAGTGGAAAAACGCAGGCCTTTTCCACAGCACGCCGGATGCAGCGCGCCGGCCCTACACCATCGTCATCCCGCCGCCCAATGTGACCGGGGTGCTGCACATCGGACACGCGCTCAACAACACGCTGCAGGACGTGCTGGTGCGCTGGCGCCGCATGCAGGGTTTCGAGACCTTGTGGCTGCCGGGCACCGACCACGCCGGCATCGCCACGCAAAACGTGGTGGAAAAGCAGATCGCCAAGGGCGAGAAAAAGAGCCGCTATCAGATCGGGCGTAGCGAACTGATCAAGAGGATCTGGCAGTGGAAGGAACAGTCCGGCGGGACGATTCTGCGGCAACTGGAAAAGCTGGGCGCGTCCTGCGATTGGCAGCGCACCCGCTTCACCATGGACGAAGGCCTCTCGAAGGCCGTGCGGCACGCCTTCGTGAAGCTGTACAATGACGGGCTGATTTACCGCGGCAAGTACCTGGTGAACTGGTGCCCGCGTTGCCGCACCACGCTTAGCGACGACGAGGTGGAACATGAGGACGTGAAGAGCAAACTTTACGAAATCCACTATCCGCTCAGCGACGGTTCCGGCCGCCTGACCGTGGCCACCACCCGGCCGGAAACCATGCTGGGCGACACCGCCGTGGCCGTGCATCCGGACGATGAACGCTATAAGAAATACGTGGGCCAGTTCCTCGATCTGCCGCTGACGGGGCGCAGGATTCCGGTGATTGCGGACGCGGCCCTGGAACTGGGTTTCGGCACAGGCTGCCTGAAGGTGACGCCTGCACATGATCCGGTGGACTACCAGATCGCGCAGCGCCATAAGCTGCCCATGATAAACATTCTCACCGAGTCGGGAGCGCTCAACGAAGACGTGCCGCCTCGATACCGCGGTCTGGACCGCTTCAAGGCGCGCACAAAGGTGCTCGAAGACCTGCAAGCCCAGGGCCTCGTGGGCAACATCACGGACTACTCGCACCAGGTCGGCCACTGCTACCGCTGCCACACCATGATCGAGCCGTATCTGTCCGCGCAGTGGTTTGTGAAGACCAAGCCGTTGAGCGAACTGGCGGTAAAGGCCACGCGCGAAGGGCGGGTGAACTTCCACCCGGAACGCTGGACCAAGGTTTACCTCAAGTGGTTTGACGAAGCGCGCGACTGGCCGATCTCGCGCCAGATCTGGTGGGGGCACCAGATCCCGGTGTGGTACGACCTGGACGCCAACAAGGAGCAGATCAAGGCCATCGAAGCGGGGCCGGATGAGCCGTTCGACATGGAGCAGGGCGGCAAGCGCATTCGCCACATCATCGGCGAAGGCGCCACACCGATTGTGCTGCCGCAAGATCCCGAAACGCTCCCGGAATACCAAGGCCATCGGCTCCTCCGCGACCCGGACGTGCTCGACACCTGGTTCTCCAGCGCGCTGTGGCCCTTCAGCACACTGGGCTGGCCCGAGAAGACCAAAGACCTGGAGTACTACTACCCGACCAGCACGCTGGTAACGGCGCGGGGCATCATCTACTTCTGGGTGGCGCGCATGGTGATGATGGGTGAGCGCATGATGGGCCGCGAGCCGTTCCGCGATGTCTACATCCACGGCACGGTGCTGGATGAGCAGGGACGCATCATGAGCAAGTCGTTGGGCAACGGCATTGATCCGCTGGAGGTGATTGAGAAATACGGCGCGGATGCCTTGCGCTTCACGCTCACCGCCATGTGTACCGAGGGCCAAGACCTCAAGATCAGCATGAAGCGCTTCGAGATGGGCCGCAACTTCGCCAACAAAGTGTGGAATGCTTGCCGGTTCGTGCTGACGAACATCGAGTATACCTCTATCGCCGTGTCTGATGACCTAATCAAGCACCTCCTGCCAGAGGATCAGTGGATACTCTCACGTTTGAACAGCACCATTGGCGCTGTGACGGCAGCCTTGGAGGCATTCGAGTTCAGCAAAGCCATCAACGCATTGTATGACTTCTTCTGGAACGAGTTCTGCAGTTGGTACATTGAGCTAAGCAAGCCGCGGTTGGCGCCCGACGCCAATGCCGGCGACCGTACCACGGCAGGGGCTGTGTTGCTGCACGTGCTGGACCGCAGTCTGCGGCTGCTGCAGCCCTTCTGTCCCTATGTGAGCGAGGCTCTGTGGGCGCAATTGAATGAAGGCAAGAACCTTGAGGCAAGGAATCTCGGCCGCCCGGAGCACGCGAAGGACGGGCGCACGCTGGAAACTCTCCTGGCGGCTGCGGCGTGGCCGCAGGCGGAGCAGGCTTTCATCAATGCGGAACTGGAGGCGCAGTTCGCGAGCATCTTCGAGGCCGTGGTGGCTGTGCGCGCGGTGCGGCAGCAGCTTATTGACAACTCGCCCAAGGAACGCAAGAAGGACGTCTCGGCAGCGCTGGCCAAGCCGCTCAAAGTGCTGATCTCCGCGGGCACCGAGGCGCTCGCAGCGCGGCTGCAAGGGCAGAAACACATCCTGGTGCAAATGGCCAACATCGAGGACCCGGAGGTCGGCATCGCCGCCCAGGCGCCGTGGCCCGCTTCGGCCACGGCCATCAAAGGCGGGACGATCTACGTGGCACTGGCAGCGGACCTGCTGAGTGTGGAAAAAATGAGATTGTCCAAGGAAATTGAGAAACTGGTGCAGTACATTCCCAGAATGGAAAGCAAGCTGCGCAACGAGAGCTTCGTGAAGAACGCTCCGCAGGAACTGGTGGCTGAGGAACAAGAAAAACTCAAGGAAACGCGGACGAAAATCGAGAACCTTAAGGCGGCGCTGGCCGCGTTGCGGTAAAACGCTTGGGGCTGGAGAAGAGATTGATGAAGAGGTTGTGGTTGTTGCCAGCCGGTGCACTGGTCTTGAGCGGCTTCACAGCGCTTTGGGCGGCACACACTGCGCTGGCCGCGGAAGGCATCAGGCAGCCGGTATTCCTGCTCTGCCCGTTGAAGAAAAAGTACAGTGCCTGGTCGCTGTACCTGATACTGGACAGGGCCGACCCCGGCAAAGTATTGGCGCTGGGGCTGGAGAAGCTGAAAGGCAAGAATGCCGAGGACCTGGCGCCCAACGGCTACGAGGCTGTCCTGGCCGCGCAGAAGGACCCGCAAACGGCGCGCGAGCCGCTGGGGACACTGGAGGCCAAGGATTTCGCCAGGGGCGAACTGCGGATTGAGGAGGACGATGCGCTGCGCGTATCGCTGGACGCGCTCGGCCCGGATTCGTACCGGCTGAATGTCAGCCTCCGCGTGGGCGCGGATACACGCTTTGTGATCGGCGGCAAGGAGCGGGCCAAGCGTGAGGTGGTGCTGCGTCTGGACAGAGCCAAAGGGCAGTGGGCGGCCTATGCCGTGACGCTGGAGAACTTCCAGGGGAAGAAAGTTGTGCAAGCGGGCGTCAAGACGATGAGCGGCATAGGTTTCCCCGTCCTGGGCTCTGGCATTCCACGCATCATTGGTGACGTGGAAGGCCAGGCTGTCACCTTGATGGACTCGTCGGAGGACAGGCACGGGGATTAGGGGTTAGGGGTTAGGGGCGCACCGTTAGCCCGCCGGCGGGCGGGAACGCCCGCCCCACAAATAAGGAGATTCAACAGTTCCATGCCTTCCCCTGGCCGACTTTCCGCCACATTTGAGCGGCTCAGATCCGAGCGGCGCGTGGCGTTCATCCCTTTCTTCGCCGCCGGCGATCCGGACTTGGACACGACCCGCGGCCTGCTCCAGGCCGCAGCCTCCGGCGGCGCCGACATTATCGAGCTCGGCGTGCCCTTCTCCGACCCGATCGCCGATGGCCCGGTCATCCAGGCCGCCTTCTACCGCGCGCTCGAACACGGCTTCCAAGTCGCCCACGTTTTTGACCTCGCCGGGCGTCTGCGCCGCACCGGCTTCGCTACGCCGCTGGTGTGCATGGTGAGTTTCTCTCTGGTGTACCGCCGCTCCGTGCGCACCTTTCTGACGCTGTGCAAGAAGGCCGGCTTCGACGGCGTGATCATCCCTGACCTGCCGGTGGGGTACGAAGAAGGCGCTGCCGCCATAGCCGCCGAGTTGGGACTGGATCTGATCTTGCTCATCGCGCCGACCACGACGCCCGAGCGTTGCGAACTGATAGTCCAGCGCTCCCGCGGCTTCATCTATTACATCTCGGTCACCGGCATCACGGGCGCGCGGACCACCTTGCCGGAAGATCTGGCCGCGAACGTGCGCGGCATCAAGCAGCGGTCCGGCACGCCGGTCTGCGTGGGTTTTGGGATTTCGCGGCCCGAGCACGCCGCGGCCGTGGCCGCTTGCGCCGATGGCGTGATCGTCGGGAGCGCGCTGGTCAAGGGGGTCGCTGAAGCTCTTGCACAGAAACTATCCGGCGCGGCGCTGGTGCAACACGTGAAGCCCTTGCTTGCGGCACTGGCCGCGGCCACGCATGGGCAACCGGGAACGGGCAACCGGCAAGGAACGGACATAACCGTCCAGGCTGGGCCGCGAACGTGAGGGGGCTTACGCGCGAGTCTCCGTAACTCATCAACGGTCACAAACGGACTATTCTTCTTCTTTAGGCGCGGGCAGGGCCAGGGGCGCATTCCTATCAATATCCGGCGGCCAGTAAATACGGTCCCGTTTCAACCTGAACATGATCTTGTTCCAGTAGACGTTGAACTTGGGGTGAGGTTTGTGGTCGGGACTATGGTCAACCGCCCAGGTGTAGAAGAGCCTGTAGTAGTTGAATATCTCCCTGTGGATGTACTGGCTTGAAGCCGAAGTCTCCGTATCAAAGAGGTCCAGGCCAGAGTAAAAGGCCTCCGGTGCCCTGGGGTGCATTGGTCCCCAGCCGGTCTCGCCTTTCGGGCTGCAAAGCCCTACGAGCTTTCCAACACGCCCGGTCTGGTCATCAATGGGGTCCTTGCCCTTAGCGTCCTTGGCGACGCCACAGAACTGTTTGTACATATCCATTGCTTGTGTCGTTTTTCCGGTAAAACCAGCCCACCAGGCCTCCGCCAGATAATAATTCGCCCATGAGCTGTCGCGCTGTTCGGAGACCGGCAGTGCTTCGAATTTCTCGACGATCTTGTCCCTTATCCACTCGTTGCCCGATTGCGATATCACAAAGCCAATCATGAACATGAACAGCACGACCAGCACAATGGTGAGTTTCCATTTCCAAGTGAGTCTCGTCTTCGGCATGTGCGGCTCCCTTACGTCCGTTCGCCCTGTTCTCTCTATATCACTCTACACCATAGCCGGCTTCTTGCAAATGCGGCAAGGATTCCGGGGCAAGGATTCCGGGGATTCCGGGGACACGATCCCGATTTCCAAACAGCCGGAAATCGGGTCATGTCCCCGGAATCCAAACAGCCGGAAATCGGGATCGTGTCCCCGGAATCTGTCAGAAGTCGCCGCCACCGCCTGCCACACGCCAGGCACCGTTGCGAAAAGCTTCCAGCGCGTAGCGCTGCTCTTGGCTCCGGGCCAGGGCCACGCGCAACGTTCCCTCGCGATGGGGCGAAAGCAGCACTGCGCCTGCGGACTTGGCCAATTCCACCAAGTCCAATCCGGCTGCCTCTTCCGGGTCGCTGCTTTGTCCCGCTATGATCACCGCGCAGCCGGTCTGGGCCATGAGCGCGCGCGTCTCAGGCGGCCAACGCTCACCCACCCCGCAGTTCAGGCGCAGGATGTCGGCCCTCAGGAAATCCTCCTCCGTCCGGCCCGGCCCTGTGCGGCCGGCCTTGGCCAGCAACCGTTGCAACGCGGCGCTGGAACGGGCGCTGGCAAACAACAGCGCGACACCGGCGGCTTCAACGCGCACACACAACGAACTGTCCACGGTCGCAGGTCTCCCGGGCAGCGCGCCATCGTCACAGAAACCCAAGTGCAAACCGGCAACTGCCGTGGAGACGATTGCCGCCTCAGGCCGTGCGGCGGCGGGCGCTCCCGCCGGCCCCGGAACGTCCGGTCCGAACGAATCCCAAGGCGTTCCATAAGGCGTTCCTCTCCTGGCCAGGAATTGCTCCAGTTCCCGGCGCGCCGGGCTGGCCCGCTTCGCGCGCGGGAAAACAACTCGCGCCACTGCCAGGCGCCGGAACAGTTCACGCGCCCCGCCGAGGGCGTCCGGTTCATCGGCGCTGAGCACCAGCAATTCCAGCCTGGCAGTGCCGCGCCTCCGCAAGAATTCCGCGACGTCAAAACCGTCGCTTTCGGCTCCGCAATCTATCAGGACCGCGCCGGCAGCAGTCTCGGCCAGGGCCGCGCGCCCACGCCAGAGGTCCAGGACCGTTACACTGGGCCGCACGGGCTCTTTCGGAAAGAATGCTCCGGCAGGGAAGACGAGCAAGCACAGCGCCAGAGCACCGGCAACGCGCCACGGCGTTGCGCGCAGCCCGCGTTCCACCCACACCCAGGCCCACAACGTAGCGTACAACAGCAGGACAAACACCGCCGGCCGGGGCACGTCAATCGAAGACCCAGGCAGTGCCGTGGCCGACGCATTGACCCATTGCAACAGCGCTATGCCGGCCCACGCCACCCATGCAGCCCACCCGGCCAGCGCGCTGCACACGGCGCTCAAGAACAGCAGCGCCAGGCCGGCCAGCATGCAAACGCTGCTCAGAGGAACCGCCACAAGGTTGACCAGCAAGCTCAAGGTCGCAAAGCGCCCCATGTGCCAGGCCACGACGGGCGCCGTTCCTACCCATGCGGCCAGCGACACGAACAAGGCCCGCCGGGCAAATTGGGACAGCCAGCCGAGTGTGGTGCTGGCGCCGGTCCCCGTGCCGCCGGGGACGGCGGCGCCGCCACCGCCAACGGCAGCGGCGCGACTGCACCACAAATCGTTCAACACCGGACAAAGCGTCAGCAAGGCCAGAACGGCGAGAAAGGAAAGCTGAAAGCCCACGCTGAACAGCTCGTCGGGCGAGAAGAACAGAATCAGCAATGCCGCAGCGCCCAGGATGCTCAGCGAGTCCGGCTCCCGCCTGCAGAGCAGCGCTCCGACATACAGGGTGATCATCACTGTGGCGCGCACGACCGGCGGGTTCGCGCCGGCAAGGGCACAGTAGGCACAGCAGAAGAGCAGCACCAGCCACGCCGCCGCGCGGCGCTTCATGCCGGCCAGCCTGGAAAGCCACCATAGGGCCACCGAGAGAAAATGAATCTGCAGCCCGCTGATCGCCAGCAGATGCGCCGTGCCGGCCAGCGCGAAGGCCTCCCGGTCTCCGGCGTCCAGGCGCTCGCGCCGGCCCAGGACCAGGGCGTTAAGCAGCGCGGCCTGGCTGCCTGCACTCCGTCCCGCCGCCGCGGTCTGTGGGAGGTGCGCCTCGATCCGTTGGGCCAAGGCGGCGCTGCAGCGCCGCAGCATCAAATCCACGCGCCACCAGCGCGTGCCCCCCGCCGGCCGCACGCTGCCGGGGAAGACTGCCCCCACGCGCCGGATGCCCTGACGCTGCAAGTGCGCGCCATAATCGAACCCGTCAGGCACGCAGAGTTCCGGCAGCGGGTCCAGCCGCGCACGCAACTCGACGATATCCCCTTCGCCCACAGCGCCCTGGGCGCTGGGAGCGCCGGCGTCCCGCCGGCCTGCGGCTGGCCCCGCGCCCGCATCGCCCGCAACGCACTCGCCGGCCGCAACAGAACGCGGGGCTTTGAGCGATACGCGCCCGCAGGCGCGACGCAGCAGGGTCTCCTCTGCGCCCAGCGACTCCACCGCTATAGTCCACGTATCGGGAACTCCAGGCGCGCGCGAGCGCGATACGCCGACAACCGTGCCGCGCAGCATGACGAAGACGGGCTGAGCGGGTGTCAGCCTTGAGACGTCGTCAGGCGCGGGGAGGCGCGCCCGCAGGGCGTGGACCAGCATTCCGCCGGCCAGAGCCACGGCCAGGCCGCACAGGGTTCCGCTCAACTGTGCCAAGCGCGTGGCCGCGGTTCCTCTCGCCTCTGGGGAGAGGGCAACCCAGCGCCGCAAAACCAGCCCCACCGGCATGGCCGCGAGGACCAGCCCAGCCAGTCCGCAGAGCACCGGGATGGAAGGTTCGGCCAGCGCATCACACGCCACGCCCGCGCAAAAGCAGACGCTCAGCCAAAAGAGCGGCCGGCGGCGCCGAAAGGCCGAAACGCTGGTTTCCAAACGAGGGCGTGATAGGACGGGGACGGTGGCGGCCGGAAGCATTGAATTTGCAGTTTCAGGTTTCCGGTTTGAAGTTTCAAGTTGAAGAGAGACAGACGCGCTATGGGGGGAGTGTTTCGTCTGAGTCAGCCCCGGCGGTGCTATAGGACACATGGGACATATAGGAAGTATGGGGCGGGGGGAGGTATAGGATGACTATTTCTCCGGCGGGGCGGCAGGCTGCTTGCCCTGCTCGTTCCACCACTTCCTCCACTTCTCGGCGTCGGCGGGGAAGCTCTCGTGGGTGATCTCGCGCAAGGTCCAATGCGCGTCCTTCTTTGCCGGTGCGCTGCCGGTTTCCAGGACTTCGATGAGCGCCGGCACGGCGTTACGGCCACGTTTGCTCAAGGCCACTGCGGCGGTGCTGCGCACTTGCTGGTCCGCGTTGGAGAGGGCCTCAATGAGCTTCTCCTCGGACTCCGGCTCGGACTTCTTGGCTGGGGTGACGGCATTCTCCGGCTGCGGGCTGGCGGCCGAACCAGGCGGCTGCTCTCCGCCCTTGGCTGGAGGCTCCGGGGCCGGCGCGGCGCTCATCTTCTTGACCTCCGGCGTTTCCTTGGGCGCGGGAGGCGCCGGCGTCTCAGTCTTCGGCGCGGGAGGCGCCGGCGTCTCAGCCTTCGGCGCGGGAGGAGGCGGCGACTCAGTCTTCGGCGCGGAATCCCCGGACTTCGCGCCCGCCCCTGGCTCCGGCGCTTTTGTGCCATCAATCACCTCAATATCCACATACGCAGGCACGCTCTGGTTTTGCCCATCCGAGACCACGAGCTCAAAGCGATAGGTTCCCGGCCGGAAGATGCGCAGGCCCCAGCGTACCTTGGCCAGTTCGGCTGGATTCATCCTCTGGACGTGGAGGTCTTCGCCACTGACTTGCTTCCAATGGTAAGTCAATGCTCCGCCCCCGGCACCAGCGCGGCTTTTCTCGGCACCGAACACGACGTAATTGAGATCGTCCTTGTTGCCTTTCTGGGCAACCTTGCTGGGATTAGGCTCGGCCGAAGCCACTGCCCGGGGCAAAGTGCCCGCCTTCAGGACTTCCACCTTGATCTCCGCCGGAGCACTCTCAGCCTTCCCGTCAAACACTTTCAACTGGAAGACCAGGATGCCGGCTTTCTTGGGCGTGAACCGCGCCTTGGGATCCTCCTTCACCAGATCCACCTTGGGTCCGCTCATCTGTTTCCAGTGATACGCCAGAGGCTGCGGGCCGTTATTCGGATCGTTTGAGGGCGAGGCGTCCAGGACGGTTTCCACGTTCTCTTCAGTCCGCAGTTCCGCCTGGGCGACGGCGGCCACTGGCGGAACGCGGGGCGCGCGGGTCTTCACCGGGACGCGCACCGGTTCGCTCCAATCCTTGCCATCGAAGACCTTCAGTTCGAAGACGTATTCGCCATCTGTGGGCAGCTCCACTTCAGTCCTGGCCTTGTTCGTCCCGTGCGAAAACTTCGCGTCCGGTCCGGAGACCTGGCTCCAGCGATACTCCAGTTTGTCGCCGTCAGGGTCATGTGAAGCGGAACCGTCGAGGACCACACGCTCGCCCGGAGCGCAGGGCAGTACGTCGGCGGCCACGGCCACAGGAGGCCTATTGGCGGCCTTGGCTGTGAAGGAGAGGGCGGCCGGCGGGCTATCCATCTCTCCGTCGTTGACCACCAGTTCGAACGCGTACTTGCCGGGCGTCTTGGGCACGGCGTTGACGACTTCGCTGTCCACAAGGGCGTCATTGGCGAAGGGCGCCAAGGTCTCTCCCGCAACCTGTTTCCACTTGTACTTTAGTGTCGCACCTTCGGCGCCACGGCTGCCGTGGGCCGTCAACTTGACTTCGCTGCCCACCGCGACGGCTTCATTGCCCACGCGCGTGGCCACTGCGATAGGCGCCTTGTGCGGGCCTTTGACCTCGACCTTGTGCGTCACCGGCTCGCTCTTCAGACCCTCGGAGTCCACGACCACCAGACTGATGACGTAGCTGCCGGGCCGCTGGGGCTTGAACTTGAGTATCTTCTTGCGGAGATCGCCGCCGCGCACGCCGATCTCAGGGCCTCCGTCCGCGGGCTGCGACCAGACGTAGGTAATGGGGTCGCCATCGGGATCGGAACTCTCCGCGGCGCTCAGCTCGACGGCCCCGCCCACCTTGGCGGCCTCCGGTCCGGTTATCTTCGCTACCGGCGGGTGATTGAGACGGAGCACATTCAGATCCACATAGGCTGGCTCGCTGTCCACAGTGCCGTCGTTCACCACCAGCTCAATGCGGACCGGCCCGGCGGTGACACCCTGGGCGGTGGCCTTCTCCTGGTCGGTGTTGGCCAGCTCGACTTCGCCAAGCTTGGCCCCGCCCTTGGGCTGGGCCTCGGCCTTGCGCCACTTGTAGGTCAGCTTGTCGTTATCGGGGTCGGAGGAAGTCGAGCCGTCCAACGTGACCTTTTCCCCGATCTGGAGACGCCCGCCGGCTGGGCCGACGATATTCGCGACCGGCGGATTGTTGGCTTTGGCCACGGTCAACTCGAACTTGTCCGGATCGCTCTTGTTGACGCCGTTGGAGACCACGAGGCTGAAGACATAGCGGCCCGGTTCGGTGGGGACAAACTCCCACTCCTTGTCCTCCGGGCCGGGCACGTTGCCCGGCACTTTGGCGCCGCCCGGGCCGTCTTCCTGCTTCCACAGGTACTTGAGGCGCTTCTTGGCCGGGTCCGCCGATCGCGCGCCCGAGAGCACAACTTTCGTGCCGGTGCTGGCCGGCTTCTTGGGGCCGTCAACTATGGCGCTCGGCGGACGGGCCAGCGCGTCCTTGACGCCCACCATCGCCTGCCCGGACACGCTCAGTCCCTTGGCGTTGGTGACTGTGACTTTGAAGACGTAAGCTGCCGGCTTCCTGGGCACGAAAACGAGGGTGGCGTTCCGCGTCAGGTTCTCGGGGATGGCGAGGTCGGGTGGATCAACACAGGTCCACTTGTACTCGAGACGCGAGCCATCCGGGTCTGTGGCTTCGGTTTCGATGCGCACCTGTTCGCCCACGACGCACTCGTAGGACTTGGCCAGCTTCAGAACCGGGGGCCGGCCGGCCGGCTCGGTTTTGATGAGCACCTGGGCCAGTTCACTGCCCTTGCCCGTGCTGTCCTTGACCATTAGCGCCACGGCATATTCGCCCTCTTCTTCCGCCTTGAACTCGACTTGCGGGCCTTCCGTGCCGCGCCAGTTCTTGGGGTAGCGTTTGCCCGGCACCGGCCCCCAGAAGTACTCCAGTTTCTCACCTGGCTTGCCCGAGCTCTTCGAGCCGTCCAGCTTCACCATTTCGCCGGCTGCCACCAGTGTGCGCTCGGCGCTGATCCTGGCCACAGGCGGCTCCGCGGCAGCCACCGGAGGCGTGGGCGGGGTTGGCGGGGTGGCAGTTGTTGGGGGCGGCGGAGGCGTGGGCGTGCCTTCCTGGCCGGCGCCCTCGACCTTGTAGACGACCGGCTCGCTTTCAGCCTTCGTGACAACCTCGCCTCCTTCTGCCGGAGTGCGAACGGTCACTTCAAGCACGAACTTGTACTCGCCGGGCTGTTCCGGCTTGCAGGTCCAAACGGGGTAATTGAGCGGATCGGTGAGACGGGCTGGGGAGAACGGCCTGCTCTTGTCCGGAGCCAATTGCCTGGCCAGCGGGGCGCCCTCCTGCCGCCAGAAGAACTCCGGCTTCAACGCCTCGTCCGCCAGCGACTTTGAGCCGTCCAAGATGATCGTTTCGCCGGCCTTGGCTGTCCGGCCCGGCGCGGCGACGGCCTTGAGCTCAGGCTTCTTGCGTTCCGCCACCGGCACCTTGGGGGCGAGTTCCACTATTTCGGCGGTCCCGGTATTATCAATACTGGGCGGCTTGCCCGGCGTGACCGTCACGGTGAGCTGCGCCGGTTCGCTCCAATGCTGTTTTGAGTCGTTGACACGCAGTTCGAACTTGTAGACGCCGGGTTCTTTGGCCTTGAAATCGAACGACCGCTCCTTGAGATGTTTGGCATCCGGCTTGAAGTTCGGAG
>JBEKKG010000078.1:0-13811 GCA_050010835.1 Planctomycetota bacterium | reverse complement strand
GGAAGCGCTGCTCAGCCGCCAGGACATCCGCGCGGTCGTCATTACCGCAGAGACCTCCAGGCACGCCGAGCTGGTCGAGCAGGCCGCGGCAGCCGGCAAAGCCATCGTGCTGCAAAAGCCCATTGCTCTGACATTGGAAGAGGCCGGCCGCATTGTGGCGGCCGTGCAGCGCGCGGGCGTGCCCTTCACCCTGGCCTGGCAGATGCGCGTGGACCCGCACAACTTGCAGCTCAAGTCCTTGCTGGAAGGCGGCCAATTCGGGCGCGTCTTCATGTTGCGCCGGCGCCACTGCCTGCCCACGCAGACGTGGAAGGACTTCGACAAAGCCTGGCACGTGCAGCCGGCCTTGAACCGCGATATCTTCGCCGACGATGCGGCGCACGCGATTGACTTCATTTACTGGCTGCTGGGCATGCCTGTGAGCGCGGTCGCGGAACTGGGCACACTGCTCAATCCCAAAATTGCCAATGACAATGCCATCGCCGTGTTCCGTTACAGCGACGGCAAGTTCGCCGAGGCGTCCTGCACGTTCGTGGCCTTGGCCGGCGAGAACGTTACCGAGGTGGTCTGCGAACACGGCGTAATCATCGGCAACTACGGCGACGTGCCGAGTTGCAACGTCCCGCGTCCGCCCGGGGCCGGCCCGCAGCTCAAGTGGTTCCTGCAGGAAACAGGCAACTGGACAGCCAGCGAACTCCCGGCGATCAAGAGCCACGGCGAACGCATCGCCGGACTTGCCGGACCGCTGGGGGAGTTCCTGCGCGGCAAGCGCCCGCCCATTGCCACAGCGGAGGAAGGCCGTGACGTGCTTAGGATGGTGCTGGCGTGCTATGAGTCCGCCAGCCAGGGAAAGAGGGTGCTTCTGTAGCACTACTAAGGACTTTTTGCCACAGAGAACACAGAGGACACAGAGAAAGGATTCTTCATGCCCACGAAACGAAAACCCAACCTGCTCTTGGTCGGAATTGACAGCTTGCGCGCGGATCACATGAGCCTCTACGGCTATCCGCGGCTGACTACGCCGCACATGGACAAGTACGCGGCGCGCGGCAGCGCGTTCAGCAACACGTTCAGCCCGCACATTCCCACCACGCCCGGTTACACCTCGATGTTCACCGGCATGGACACGTTCAGCATGAACGTCGTGGCGCTGCGGCATGAAGGCGGCCTGGGCACGCACCTCGCCACGCTTCCCGAAATCCTGAAGAAGGAAGGTTACAACACCTCCTGCGTGGGCTTCAGCGGCAACCCGGCCTCGCGCGGCTTCGACAAGTACATTGACTTCTCGGGCTGGGGTTCGTGGGAAGAGGGCCGCAGCCACAAGGCCGAGAACTTGAACGCCGTCGCGCTCCCGGAACTCAAGCGCCTGGCCGCGGAAAAGCAGCCCTTCCTGCTCTTCCTGCGCCACATGGACCCGCACTCGCCGTACCTGCCGCCGCGCCCCTTCGAGCGCATTTTCTACGGGGGCGACGAGTTCGATCCCAAAAACAAATCGCTTGACCCGGTCATGACGTTCAAGCCCTTCTGCGATTACTTCGCCAGTTGGTTCCCGCCGGGCTGCAAGGACAAGGATTACATCATCGCGCAGTACGATGGCGCCGTGGCCTACATGGACGCCTGCATCGCCAACATTTTCAGCAGCGTGCAGGCGCTGGGCCTGGAGGAAGACACTCTGGTCGTGATTGACTCCGACCACGGCGAAACGCTCTACGACCACGATTGCTTCTTCGACCACCACGGCCTGTACGACTGCACGCTGCACATCCCGCTGGTCTTCGTCTGGCCCGGCAAAGTGCCCGCGGGCAGACTGTTCAGCGATTACTGCCAGATGAAGGACATCGCGCCTACCATCCTGGAGCTGATGGGCCTCAAGACGAAGATCAAGTTTGACGGCCGCAGCCTCGTCCCGCTGCTGCGCGGCAAGCCCCGCGCGCCGGAGCCTGAGTTCTACATCACCGAATGCACGTGGATGCGCAAGCACGGCTGGCGCACGCCCCAGTGGAAGCTGATCCACGCGCTGGAGCCGGACTTCCATTTCAAGCCCGAGGTCGAGTTGTACAACCTGATCACCGATCCGGAAGAAAACACCAACCTCGCGGCGAAGGAGCCGGAGATCGTGAAGCTGCTCGAAGCGCGCATGCAGGCCCATATCGCGCGCCGCGTGAAGCAGACCGGCCGGCCCAACCCGATCTCCGTGACCTTGAACTGGCACGGCAAGGGTTGCGGGCCGTTCAAGACTTCGCAGCAAGCCTACGACTCGCTGCACATCGGCTCGCCCAAAGCGGCCGAGAAACTGCAAGCCCAGGCCAAGGAGTTGCAGACGCAACGCGGGGCGAAGAAACTGTAAAATGGAAAATCCGCAATCTGCAATCCGCAATCCGAAATGCCTGCGCGTGTGCGTGATCGGCATGGGGCCGATAGGCAACCTCCATGCGGATATTCACAAAACCGATTACCTGGCGCAGTTGGCCGGCGTCTGCGACGTTGTGCCGGAGCGCGCCGAGTCCGCGGGCGAGCGCCTGGGCGTGCCCTGGTTCACGGACGCGCCGAAGATGCTTGCGGAAGTGAAGCCCGACGTGTGCAGTGTCGCCACGGGCGGCTACGAATACAGTTCCGACCACTACCTGCCCACGCTCCAGGCCCTGCGCGCCGGCTGCCACGTGCTCTGCGAAAAACCGATCTGCAATGAGATCGCCAAAGCGGAGGAGATGGTCCGCGCCGCGCGCGAACTGAAACGCTGCCTCGCGGTGGATCTCAATCACCGCTTCACGCCGGCCGCGCGGCTCGCCAAACGCTGGCTGGACGAAGGCCGCCTCGGCAGCCTGCTCTTCGTCAACATGGCTTTGTGGATTGGCCGGCCCGGCAATTTCGATTCGCCGTATTTTCATCTCAAAGCGCTGAACCCGCATTCGGTGGACATCATGCGCTACTTTGCGGGCGACGTAACCAAAGTGCAGTGCTTCGCCGTGAAAGCACCGGGGCGCAACTTCTGGTCCACGGCTTCGTTCAATATGCAGTTCGCCAACGGCGCGGCCGGCCATCTGACCAGCAGCTACGACATCGAGCGCGGGCATCCGATGGAGCGCTGCGAGGTCGCCGGCGTGCGCGGGCGCTTTGTGATTGAGGACATGTGGCGTGAAGCCACGCTGTATCCAGCCGGCGAACCGGTCAAAGCAGTCTACACCAACCCGGTGTTCGGCGGCTATCGCGGCTTCGAGGACACTTTCCGCGAACGCATTCATTGTTTCCTGAAGGAAGTGGGCGACGGCGTCGCGCCTGAGAACATTGACGGCTCCGGCGCGGCGGGGCTGGCCGCGCAAAAAGTGATTGCGGCGGGCATCGAGTCGCTGGAGACGGGGAAGGTCGTGGAGATTGGGCGGTAACACCAGGGGTCAAAATACTTGCATGCCATGCTGGAACTGGTAAAGTAATGACGAGTGGGGGCCGCGATGAAAATACCAACTATACAATCTGAACGAGCCAAAGGCAAGGGCAAGGAAAAGGCGGGTCTTGAGAACAGAACTACCGGACCCCAACCCGCACCAGGGACGAGACACAGAACGCCCCATGGGAGACCCATCCTCAATAAGGAGGAGACCCGCAAAATGTGGTTCCTGTTCCCTCCAGAGCCTGACCTGTAATGGATGAACCAAGGGCGCTTGACATCTGGCAGGTTGCAGGACAAGCGGTAGGTGTATCCGAAGATGTCCGGCCATGTATCGTATTGAGAGTGCTAAGTAATGGTGATTTCGAGATCGCCAAACTTTCGGCCGTCGCTGACCTGCGTGGCCCACCATGGCAGCATTTTGCAATTGATGCGCAACACCCGGATTTCCCTGCGACAGGCCTCACAAAGTCTTGTTACGTTTTTGGGTATCCTCTGGGGACCGTTGAGCGTAAGCAGCTAATAAAGCGCAGAGGCAAACTGCAAGGCCAGTTGGCCAAGGCTTTTCGGAACTGGATTTGACACACGGCTTGGCGGGAGAACCACCACAAAAAAGCAGAATCCCATGAACATCCTTCTCCTTGCCATTGACACTTTGCGCGCCGACCATCTCGGCTGCTACGGCTACCCGCGACCGGCCAGCCCCGCCATTGACCGCCTGGCCAGCCAAGGCGCGCTCTGCACCAACTTCATGGCGCCGGGCATTCCAACGCACCCTTCTTTCACCACGCTCTTTTGCGGCCAGCACCCCATTCGCCACGGCGTGGTGGCCCAAGGCGGAAAGCAGGAACTCGCCGGGGACACGCCCACGCTGCCGCAGCTATTCATGGAAGCCGGGTATCTGACCGCCGCCTTCGACAACCTGGCCAGCGGCAGCAAGGCCTACTTCGGCCGCGGCTTCGAAATCCAAGTGGACTCCAGCCGCCGCCGCGGCTGCGGCCTGATGGTCACCTGTGAGGAGATCAACGCGCGCCTGCTCCCGTTCCTGGCGCAATGCGGCGCGCGCGGCGAGAAGTTCTTCGCCTTCGTCCATTACTGGGACCCGCACACGCCGTACTGGGCCCCGCCGCGCTATCGCAGCCTCTTTTACCAGGGCGACCCCTTCGATCCGGCGAAAACGCTGGAGCCGCTGTACCGGCACCAACTGGGCGCGGAATGGAAGAAGACCTGGCTCAAGCGCGTGCTGGAAGACACCGGCCGCGACCCCGCGGCCACGTTGACTGACCCGGAGTACCTCGTGGCGCTGTACGATCAGGAAATCCGCTATGCGGATGACGGCCTCGCCGCCGTGCTCGAAACGCTCGAGGACCACGGCCTGGCGGAGAACACCCTGGTGCTGTTGTTCTCCGACCACGGCGAATGCCTGGCCGAACACGGCATCCACTTCGATCACCACGGCCTGTATTCGGAGAACCTCAACGTGCCGCTGCTCGCGCGGCTACCAGGCCGCATCCCGGCAGGCCTGCGCGTGGACGCGCTGCTCCAGCACTTGGACGTCCTGCCGACGCTCTGCGAAGCCGCCGCCCTGCGCCGGCCGGAAAAAATTGACGGTCAGAGCGCCTGGGCCTTGCTGACGGGCCAGCGGAACGCATGGCAGGCGCCGGCTGTCTTTGTCACTGAAGAGTGCAGTTGGCAGAAGAAGTGGGCGCTGCGCGACGCGCAGTACCATTTCATCCAAGCGCTGGAACCGGATTGGTATGGCAACCCGATGCGCGAGCTTTACGATCTGCGCGCCGACCCGGGGCAGACACGCAACCTCGCGGCCCAGCAGGCCGAAACGGTCCGGGAACTGGAGGGGCTGCTGGAGGGCTGGATTGCGGACCGCTTGAAAGCCTGCGGGCGCGCCGCGGATCCGCTCAAGGAAGCGGCGATTACCTTGCTTCGCCGGCCTGAAGGGAGCACAATCAAGCCATGCTGCTGAGGTTCCTGAAAAGTTGCCTTGAGGTCCTGTCCCGCTACGGCGAGCAGCCCTGCGCCGCGGCGCAGATTCTCAACGGCCTCTACGGGCCCGCGTTGAAGGTCTATGGTGTGGGCGGGTTGGTTGTGCCCCGCGCCACACGCGTGGTGCTGGCCGTACACGGACGTCTGCGCGAGGGCGCCAAACCGGCGGCGGACTGCCTGGCCCTCCACGCCGAAACGATTGATCTGCACTTGGACGAGATGGATGAAACGGGCGTCAAGTCTGCCGCGGAAGCGCTTGAGCAAGCGCTGGGTTGCTACGTGCTCGATGGCGACGGCGCTTACGTATGGATTGTGCCCGACGGCTACATGGCGGCACTGAGCGCCGCTGAGCAGCGTTGGGAACGGGAGGGCGGCGGCTACTTCTCGCACGAATCCTTATGCGTCCAGAACACCGGCCCGCGCGCGACGCGCTGCCAGCTCACGGTCTACTTCGAAGCGCCTGGCCGCAGGGTCCTGCGCCACGCCTTTGAGGTCCCCGCGCAACGCTCCATCCACTTGCGGCTGGACAAAATTGCCGGTCTGCATGGTGGGCCATTCATTCCCAAGAGTACGCCGGTCGGCTACAAGATCGTAAGCCTGGACGCGCCGGTGGTGGTGCAAGGCTCGCGCATTCTAACCTCGGGCCGCGAGAGCGAATTCGCCAGCTTCGGGACGACGATGGGCTGGACCGCTGACAGGTGAAGAGGGGCGAGGGGTGAGGGGCGAGAAGTGAGGGGCGAGGGGCGAGGGGCGAGGTGTGAGCGGCGAGGGGGAACAAGAGATATGCCCGCGCGCGTGTTATGCCAGAGCATGATTCCCATACTTCCCATAACTCCCATCTGACAGGCTGGCAATGGCTCAACGCGCTTTCTTCTTTGTCATCGCTTCTGAGAATCCCGAGGCCGGCGATTGGTTTGCTGCTCTCCAGCCGCGAGCACGCTTGGGTTGTCTGACGGACGCAACAGTGGGGCAATCCTCTGGATTGCCTGGCGACCCAGAGGGTCGCCCCTCGGGATCGCCCGGCAATCCAGAGGATTGCCCTACAGACTGCGCCACAAGCCGCTTTGCGAACCGCCTTTTTCTCGAAAGCTTGTGTAGCGAGCGGGTTGTATGCGCTGTCGGCAATGAATGGCTCAGCGGATTCCCGCGCACTTTTCGTGGCACGGTTGTGGGAGCGCCGGCGTCCCGCCGGCTTGGCGGATGGAAAGTGCTGCCGCCGGCCTGCCGGGAGAGGGTGCGGCGGTTGCTGGCGAGCGCCCGCGAGGCCGAGCACACATCTTCCGCGCTCCGCCTGGCGAACGCCGCCCTGCAACTGGTTCTCAATGAGCCTTGGGACGTCTTTGCGCTCTGGCTGGCTCTGGAGAAACAGGAGCTCTCAGCGGCCAGCGGGCCGGTGGGCCGGCTGCTCGCCCTGCTCACCCCCGATGTGGCTGTCTGCGGCGTGCTGTTGAACGGGCTGCAAGGAAGCCGTTGGGCAATGCGCACCCTGCAGCCGGGCGGACCTTTGCCCACGCGGCCAGCGGCGGATATTGCAGCGACCTTGTTGCGGACGCTGGGAATCGGGGCGCCGCCGGCTTTGCCGGGCGTCGCCGTGGACCTCGACAGCGCCCCCTCACCATCGGGCTATAAGCCTGAAGAAGAGCGCGCCATCCAGAAGCGGCTGGAAGACCTGGGCTATCTGTGACAACGGATCGCGGGGTGCGGGGCGCGGGGCGCGGGACGCGGGGCGCGGGGCGCGGGGCGCGGGGCGCGGGGTGCGGGGCGCGGGACGCGGGGCGCGGGACGCGGGACGCGGGACGCGGGGCGCGGGGTGCGGGGCGCGCAGCCCGCTCCCCGAACCCCGCTCCCCGCTCCCCGAACCCCGCTCCCCGAACCCCGCTCCCCGGATTTCCCTTTGCCGCCGGGGCAGAAATCGAGCAAGATAGGCGGCGTTGGTGCGTTAGGATTTCGAGGAGAAGTACACAATGGCACACATGCACACGAAGAAGTTCCTGGTCCACGTTTCCGTCGCGGTCTGGCTGGCTGCCGTGGCGTTGCCGGTGCGGGCAGAGATGGACTATGAGTTCGCCAAGATGCTGATGGACGACAGCAACCCGAGTTTCGAGACTGACGACCTGGTGGAGCACCTGGTCGCGCAACTCGAGGGCAGCCAGGTCCCCGGTATCAAGACGGAGGCCAAGCTCATCAAGGCCACCCTGATGCGCAGACAGTCCAAGAGCGCCAGCCTGGACAAAAGCAAGAGGCTGCTCAATGACTCGGATGCGCTCTTCAAGGAGGTGGCCGCGGAAAAGGGCTACAGGCTCCAGAGCGTCGCGGAAAAGGAATTGGGCACACTCAACTCTGAAATCGCCTTCAAGACGATCAAGAACGCGCAGGAACTGGAGAAGACCGACCCCATCGCAGGCAGAAAAATGCGCGACGAGGCCGTTGCCGCGGTGGGGAAGATCGCCGACGGCTACAAGGCCGAGGCAGACGCGTTGCGCCTCAAGTTTGAGGAGGTCTATAAGAAATATAAGATCTGGCAAGATAAGGAGAACCATGGGGGCACGGGCGACAAACCAATTCCCAAGGACATGCTCGACAAATTGATGAGCACGTTCAACCCCTGGCTCGCCGCCGACCTGCGTTACGTGTCCACGAAGGTGGAGCAGGTTGAGTGCTATTCCGACAACGATCCCAACAAGAAGAAGACAGGCGAGGAACTGGCCAAGCTGTGCGAAACGCGCGCCAACCAGGACGACATCACGGAGTTTGCCGTCATTGTGGCCCGGTACAACTATTGGCGCGGCCGGGCTTGGGCCGCCATCCAGAACGAGAAAAATGCGGGCGACGCCTGGAAGGAGGCCCTGGACCAGCCCGACTCGGATATGGCGCCCGAGCAGAAGAAGGTGATGTTCACGATCAAGAAGATGATCCTCCACGACCTGATCAAGATGAAGATGCACGCCAAGGATTACAGCGGCGTCGAGAACGTTATTGTGGAAACCAAGGTCACCGACCTGCGTTCCATCTTCGACGAGGACGCGGGCAAGGAACTGATCATTGACTACGCCAAGGCGCTCACCCTGCCCGCCGAAGCGACCGCCGCCGAATACGAAAAGGCGGTCAAGGAACTGCGGACCGCGCTGGAAAAAGAGGGCAAGGGCGGCGCCGTGACGAAATGGTCCAATGACTTCTCGCGTTCCATTGCCGAGATTCTGGAGGAGCTGCGCACCAGCAAGCCGTTCCTGCGGCCCAAACTTTCCGCCCAGGAATGGTACGACGCCGCCCACGGCCTCTTCCTCATGGGCCAGATCGAGTACCTCAAGTATCAGGATTTTGAAAAAGACAGGTCCCCCAAAGCGCAGGCCCAGTTTGAGAAGTGCTACACCGAATACCAGAACGCCGTGGACTACTACCGCCGCGCCGTCGCCACGGCCCGCGGCGAGAAAACCGACCTGCCGATGCGCGTGGAAGTGGAGCCGAAAGCCTGGTTCGAGATGGGCCTCTGCTACATCAAAATGCGCCACTACTACGAAGCTATCATCGTTTATCAGGCCATGCGCGACCGCTACATGCCCGAGGGCCGCAAGAAGTGGCTGCCTAATCTCGCCGACCCGAGGGTCGTCAAACCGAACATCGCCAAGACTATCCAGGATACGCTCGCCGACCTCGACAAGTCCAAGGAGCAAGACGGGCTGCTGGCCAAGAGCGGCTCGAATATCGCCTTCAGTCTGGACGCCAACCTGAAAGCCCACTCTAACCCTAAGGATGGCTGGAACCCCAGGTTGAAAGAGAAGATCATGGGAGGCGACGTCACCCTGGTTGACGACTCCAACATCAAAGACCTGAAATACACTGCGGGGCGCAACGATATGGATGAGGCCGGGCGGCTCTCCAAGGCCGGCACGGAAGCGCTGAAGGGCAAGCCCCCGGATCCCAAGCTGGCTGAGGAAAATTACACGCTCTCCGCCGCCAAGTACACTTCCGCCGGAGACAAGTTCGTGAAGGTTGAGACTGCCTCGGATGCCTACGAGTTGGCCCTCTATCAAGCCGGGACAGCCTACACCATGGCCCAGGCGCTCTGGGTCACAGGCAAACTGCCCAGCAAGATCAAGGTGGCGGCCGAGGCCGCGAAGGATTTGGGGGTCAAGGCGCTGGGAGCTTTTGACAAGTACGATGCTCTTATCGCCAAAGGCACTGGCAGCGCGGAAGACAAGAAACGCCGGCAGAACCTTGCAGGCATGGTGCTCCTGGCCCGCAACGCCCTCTATAGCGGCTCGGGGCAATGGGAGAACGTCATCAAGTCCGCGGACCAGTATATGCAATGGGAGCAGCAGAACCCCCAGCCGAGCACTTCCGTAAACGTGGCGCTGATGAACAAGTTCCGCGGGCAGATCGAGCTGGCGGCGGCCAACATTGCGCCCAAGTGCGACCCGTTCCTGCAAGGGGCTGAGGAGAGCATGAAGGCCTGGCACAAGATCAAGGAGAAGGACAATAAGACCTACGTTTTCATGCTGGAGGCCCTGGCGCGCCGCTTCAACATCGCTTCTTTCCAGGTCGAGAAGTTCATCAAGGAAGGCAAAGCGGAATATACCGCCCCTATGTTGGAAGGCTACGAGAACAAAGTCGCCGATCTGTGGTCTGAGCGGGTGGAAATGGTGGAGGAGGCGGAAGGAGGGGAACAACAAACCTCCCTCGAGGATTACGCCCGCGTCGTGTACCTCTTCAACAAGAGCCACCGCGACCGCAAGGTCGCGGACTGCGCCAAGAGGCTCCTCGAAAAATTCGACCCCAAGGGCGCCTGCTGCAAGATCGGCGACGGCGATGAAGAAGGAAAAGTCTGGCAGGCCCTGCTGGCCAAGATGCAGGCGGTCATCAAATACAACGATCTCGCCAAGTGGGACCGCTGCAAGAGAGACCACATGACGCTCGTGGACTACATGTACGACACGCGCGAGGGCATCGCCAACGCCGACCACCCGGAGAAACGCCCCGTTTTCGACAAGTACAACGTGGACATGGAAAAGGCCCGCAAGCAATGGGAGACCATCAAGAACAACTATCCCGATTGCCAGACCTTCAAGGCCGAGTATGGCGAGAACGGCAAGTCTTTCATGGACATAATCTGGGATGAGATTGATTTCCGCCGGAAAATCGAGGCCGCCCGCGATCTGCTCTTCAACAAGTCCATTGCCTTGGCCGACCAGTTCGACAAGGACAAGGATGCTGACAGCGCCAAGAAGTACCGTGAGATCGCTGACGCGCAGCTTCAGATCCTGATCAAGCTCCGCGGCGACACCCCCGATACGCTGCTCCTCAGCGGCCGCCTCGCTTATGCCATCGGCAAGTACGACGATGCGCACGACAAAGTCAACCAGATCAAGATCCAGGTCCCCGAGGACCATCCCACCTATTTCGATGCCTGCCGCCTGGACTCCGAGGTCTACAAGGCCCAGAAGAAATGGAAGGATGCCGCCGAGTATCCGCAGTTCTATGCGCTCACCATTGGATTCGATGCCAAGCGCATCAAAGACCGCTGGCCGGACATGAAGGAATTCCTCGAAGAATGCTATGCCAACGGCGTTCCCCGCCCCGCCCAGGGGGTTAAGGCGCCCGCCCCGCCCAAGAAGGGAGAGGCCACGCCGCCAGAGGGTAAGAAAGAAGAAGCCAAGAAAGACGAAGCAAAGAAAGACGAAGCAAAGAAAGACGAAGCGAAGAAAGACGAAGCAAAGAAAGACGAAGCGAAGAAAGACGAAGCCAAGCCCGAAGAGAAGAAGGCCCCCACGGAGGAGGCCAAGCCGGAAACAAAGCCGGAGGCCAAAGCTCCGGCCGCAGAGGAGAAGAAGTAGCCGTTTGGATTTTGGATTGGACAGGAACCGCAGATGAACGCAGATGAACGCAGATAGGAACAGCATTCAGGATTGAGTAGTCATGATTCTATCAGCGTCCATCTGTGTCCATCTGCGTCCATCTGCGTCCATCTGCGGTTACAGGAAGTCGGGTTGCGGGCGGGACGCCCGCGGTACGGAGAGAGCACGATGAAAACTGAGCGCATCTTACGCTTGTTGGTGTGCCTGAGCGCCTTGGCGCTTGTGCCTGCCTGGGGGGCCGTTGCGGAAAAGAAGGAGGCCGAGGCCAAGGCCGGGGACGAGGAACTCGACGCGGTCATCCGCGTGGACAAGATCCCTGTGCCGCCGCTTCTGATCACCAGAGGGAAAGATAGCGACAACTACCTGTATGTGATCGGCCGCATCGGCGGGCGCGGCCAGGAGCAGAAGATCAAATCGTTTGCCGTCAAGGAGGTCCTCTACTCCGACCGCGATCCCGACTATAGCGCGGCCATCGAGAAGCGCGACGAGGGCCGTTACACGCTGGCCGCGTTTCATTTTGCCAAGGCCCTCGAGGCGATGAAGGACCAGAAGTGGGCCGCCGAATACTGCAATTACGGCATTGGCAACGCGCTCTACGAAAATGGCTTTTTCAACGGTTACAAGGGGCGCTCAGGCAAGGAATACTCGCCGCCGGCCACGTATTTCCAGGCTGCCCTGGCCGCCAATCCCAAGACGCGCTTCCTGGTGGACATCCTCGTCAAGCTGCCGATCTGCCTGGGCGAGCAAGGCAAACTGGACGAGGCCGAAGCCAAACTCAAGGAATCCGAGAAAGCTCTCAAGGCCTACCGCGACGAAACCATCAAGATTGACAGCGGATACGCCGAGTTGGCTGACAAGGCCACCGCACAGCTTGCCATTGCCGACGCCCGCCTGGCGGAACGCAAAGCCCTCGGCGGCAAGATGCCGTGGGACGACGTCAAGGAGAGGTGGACCAACGCCCGCTTCAAGTGCGCCAAGTTCCCGGAAGCCTATGCCGATGCGGTGGACGGCATGTTGCGGGTGCTCGTCGAAATGAAGAAATTCAACGAAGCGAAGGCCGAAGCGGACAGCGTCATCAGCAAGTACAAGACCGAGGGCAATCCCAGCCAGTTGCCGCTGTTGCCGGGCGCCTGGACAGTGCTGGGCAAGGCCAATTACGCCCAAGGGGTCGAGATGGAAAACCGCAACGCGAAGATCCAGGCGTTCACCGCCTTTGCCGAGGCCCGCTGGGCCTTCCTCAACGTCATCGCCCAGTTTTTTGACAACGATGACTACGTGGTGCAGGCCAACTTCTTCGCGGGCCTGTGCTACGACAAGCTGCGGGACCTGGAGCCGGATGCCAGCGAGAAAGCCGTGCGCCACTGGCAGTTCATCGTGCAGAACTTCCCGAAAAGCGAGTTCAAGGAACGCGCCGAGAAGGAATTGGCCCGTGTAGGCGCCAACGCCACCGCGCCCAAGCCTGCGGAGCCCGCCCCCAAGGCCGAGCCCAAGGCCGAACCCAAAGCCGAACCGAAGGCCGAACCAAAGGTCCCTGCAAAGAAGAAGTAGCGTAACCGTTCAGTCAGACGCGCGCCGGCAAGCGGGCACGGGGTGCGCACCGGTAACCCAACGCAGCGCGGCTCGGCGACTGAACGGTTGCCTGCTCACTTCACTTTCGCAAATATCAGCCCCTCACCGTTTGGCGCGGCGTCCACCTCGATGCTCGCGCCTTCGGCGAAGGAACCGGCCAGCAGGTCCTTGGCCAGCGGATCGCTCAGATACTTTTCAATGGCGCGCTTCAGCGGCCGGGCGCCGAAGACCGGATCGTAACCCGTCGTGGCCAAGTGCTCCTTGGCTTTCTTCGTCAGTTTCAGGCGCAGGTTCTGCTTCTCCAGCATGCGCAGGAACTTCTCGGTCTGGATCTCCACAATCTTCAGCAGGTGCGCCTTGCTCAAGCGGTGGAACATCACCTGGCCCGTGAGCCGGTTGAGGAACTCAGGCTTGAAATGTTCCTTAACCGCCGCTTCCACGGCCGCGTAGGCCTTCTTCTCACCCAGCGCGTCCATCTCAGCCAGGAATTGCGCGCCCAGGTTGCTGGTGAAAATCAGGATGGTGTTGCGGAAGTCCACGGTGCGGCCGTGGCCGTCGGTGAGGCGGCCGTCGTCGAGAAGCTGGAGGAAGACGTTGAGCACTTCGGGCGCGGCCTTCTCGACTTCGTCGCACAGCACCACGCTGTAAGGCCGCCGCCGCACGGCCTCGGTGAGCTGCCCGCCTTCTTCAAAGCCCACGTATCCCGGCGGCGCGCCAATCAGCCGCGAGACCGCGTGCTTCTCCATGTACTCGCTCAGGTCCACGCGCACCAGGGCCTGCTCGCTGTCGAAAAGGAACTCCGCCAGCGCCTTGGCCAGTTCCGTCTTGCCCACGCCGGTCGGGCCCAGGAACAGGAAGCTGCCGATGGGCCGGGCCGGGTCGGACAGGCCCGCGCGCGCCCGCCGCACGGCATTGGCCACCAGCTCAAGGGCCTCGTCCTGCCCCACCACGCGGCGGCGGACGTTGTCCTCCATGTTGATGAGCTTCTCGCGCTCGCCTTGGAG
>JBEKKG010000077.1:0-13829 GCA_050010835.1 Planctomycetota bacterium | reverse complement strand
GAGGAAGTGAAACTGCCTCCGCACAAGGTCTCGTTCACCATCAGCAACGAGACCAAGCGGACCGTCAAAGTAACGCTGCCGGGCAGCGACAAACACTGGGAACTCGAACCCGGCGAGAGAGGCTCTTATACTCTTTCAGGCGCCGGGGAGTTCGCACCGGCCAAGGCGCGCGTGGGCAAGACTACCCTGGAACTCAAGACCGAGAATGGCGCGCAATACGTAATCGAGCCGGCGGACGGCGGTTTTGAGGTGCACAAGGAGGAGCCTGTCAGAATACAATGATCAATGTACAATGATCAATTCTGTTTCTTGTCGGGCGGCGGCGGGGGCGGAGCGTCCTTAGGCGGCGGACGCGGACCCTTGGGGGCGGGGCGCGACTCCGGCCTGGAAACCGGAGGCTGGTCCGGAGGAGTGCAGTAGGCCTCCAGTTCCACAACGTGGACCCCACTTTCTGAAGAGTTATACAACCCTTTGAACTTGATGTTCTTCACGGGCCGCGCGGGGGACACCGGGAGGACCTGCCAACTGCGCCATTCGCCCTTGCTGTGATCCGCCAGCATGACGTAGGTTGCGTCGTCGTGTGCGACCAGGACCTGGTATTGGTAGTACCGTGCCGGTTCGAGGTCCCAGAGCAGCAGCCGGATTTCGCGCAAGACACAGACCTTCGGGAGGGCCACGACCAACTCACCACCAACCTCCACTGTGGCAAAGCCGGTGCCGCCGGTATATTCCGTGCTGTTCCCGTCAATGAGCAGCGCGGCGGTAGGCGAGCCCGTGGCAGTTGCGCCGTTGCGGGCCAGGGCCACGTTGCCGGGCAGCTTCGTCGCGCCGTACTTTATGGCCAGTTTGGCGAGCTGGATCATGGTCTCCAACTCCGCGCCCCTGGTCTTCATCAAGTCGGCATCGGCGTACTTCTTCTGCAACTGTTCGCCCTTGCCGGGCATGCCGTCATATTTTCCTTGCGCCAGGGCCTGATCCAATTCATAGAACAGTTTCTCCGCATAAGCGTTCTGGACAGCTTGCTTCTTGGCCAGCACCAGCTTGCTGCGCAGGTCAATCAGTTCCAGCAAGCGCTGCGCGGCTGGAGCGTTCACGCCCGTGAGCACCTTGCGGATAAAGTCGTCGTCCCGCGGCGTGTTAAGACCGTAAGATACCACCGCCAGTCCCACGGACGTATCGGGCGGCGGGGCGCCCAGAACCAGCGAGCTCAGAGCGTGGAGATCTTCCAAAGAGAGCTTCACCCAGGGGTACGGCGTCTGGATCTGGCCTGTCGAAACGAGAAGTGCCTTGTCGTCTCCCCCGGCCAGCTTTGCGCCTTCTGGGAGCTTGGCCACGATCGCCTTCGCGTCAAACTTGTTGGGGTCGGCTTTGAGGCGCTCAAGGACCTGGGTCTTCATGTCCGCGAGGCCCTGGTAGCCCTCGGCGTGAAGCTTGCACAATCCCCGGTCAAAGCGGTCGAGCTTGTCCAGCTTGTCGTCGGGCAGCCTGAACATCTGGGCCGCTTCCGCAAACTTCCTCTCGGCCGCCCGGCCCAAGGCGTTGGACATCAGGTTGAGCAGTTCAGATCCCGGCGTGACCTTGGAGGCAACCTCGGCATCGGGCGCTGGGCCTGGCGGCGCTTCGGGCGCGCCGGGTTTGGTTTTGGTGTCAGGCGCGGGTGTACTCTTGGCCGCAGCCGGGTCCTGGGGCGGAGTTGCCGGCGTGGCCTTCGCAGGCGGCGCGGCCACCACAGGTTCTTCGGTTTTTTTGGAGCCGTTCGCACCAGCCGGCAGGGCCGGGCGCGGCGTCAAGGACTTCACATCTCCGGGTCCCGGCAAGTGGGCCGTTTGCGCCGCAGAGACCGTGGCCGCACCGGAAGGAGGCGCTTTTCCCGGCCCTGGAGCCGCGTCCCCTGTCCTGCGGGCCGTGATTTCCTGGAGCCGCTTCCCGCCAAGGCCGAAGTGGAGGCCGACGAACACCAGCACCAGAACGGCGCCGGCCCCCGCGGCGTACCAAGGCCAAAGCTTCCCGCCAATCCGGTGCTGGCCATGCGTAGTGCTGCGCGAGTCAGCGCCTTTCTCCGGACTGGCTGCGCCGGCCGGTTTCTTGGCCGGCGCGAGTGGGGTGAGGGGCGCGGCCTCAACCACAAACGGCGATTTGGAGTGCGGCAGGTCCGCGTTGACGGGCGGCTTCCCGCGCGCAACACGGTCGAGGTCCTTGGCCAACAAGTCCGCTGAGGCATACCTGTCGGCGCGGTCCTTGGTGAGCAGCTTCGCCAGCACCTGGACCATACCCTTGCTGAGCTTGGGGCCGGCCTCGTTAGGGTGGGGGGCCTTGTCGGTGACGTGTTTGGTCATGACGATGACGGAGGTTGCGCCTTCGAACATCGTCTTCCCCAGCAGCATGTGATAAAGCGTGGCGCCGAGCGAGTACAGATCGGTCTTGGGGTCGAGGTCCCTGTCGCCGCGCGCCTGCTCCGGCGAGATGTAATGGGGCGAGCCCACGACAAAGCCCTGCTGGGTCTTGTTCGCCGCCTCGCCCTCGGCTTCCAGGCGCGCCAAACCCAGATCGCAAAGCTTGGGCGTGCCGTTCTTCTCGATGATGATATTGTCCGGCTTGATGTCGCGGTGCAGGATGCCGTGCGCGTGGGCGTGCGCCAGGGCCTCGGCTATGGCCTGGCCAATTTTGGCGGCCTTGCGCTCGGGGAATTTCCCTTGCTGCTGCAGCATTTGTTTGATATCTGGCCCTTCGACATACTCCATAGCGAAATAGTACAGCCCGGTGGCCTCATCCTTGCCCACGTCAATCCCGTTGACGACGTTGGGGTGATTGAGCCGCGCTGAAGCGCGCGCTTCGCGTTGAAAACGCTCGGTAAATTGCTGTTGTTTAGCCATGCTCGGCGGGAGAACCTTGACGGCCACGATACGGTCCATCGAGATTTGACGGGCTTTGAAGACAGTGCCCATCCCGCCCTGCCCGATGCGCTCAAGCAGCTCAAAATTGCCTATTTTCCGCAGTTCCGCCATCAGGCCCAATCTCCCGTATATTATCTACAACTGTTGGCGGCCCGTAAAGTCTCAAACTTTTCAGCCATTAGGCTTTGGGGCGTTCGGAGAGAGGGCCAAGCCTCAAGCCTAATGCCTAAAATGCTTGGCTACTTGTCCCCAACGCCTACTTGAGATATACATGAGGCATGGGAGCGCGAGTCAAGATGGCCGCCCGTTTTGGGCAGTGGGGCCTTGCGGCAGTGTTTTTCCTGGCGGCCTTGCCCGGCTGTGAGAAGGACGTGCCTTACACTGACTACATGCCGTTGCGGGATGGCAACCGCTGGGAGTACCGCCTCCTGGACCTGCCTTTGCTCAAACGCCTGGAAGCCGGCCAAGCCATTGCGACCGCCGCGCTGGATGCGGACTTGGCCGCACGGGGACCAGGCTCGGACAGTGACCTGGCGCCCAAATCGGAAGTGGTGGCCACGGAGAAGCAGGATGAGAACGCCTCCGGCGCTCCCCGGCCGGCAAGCGCCTCGGCGCGGCGCGTGGTCCTGGAGCTGCGCGAAGCGATTAACGAACTGACTTATCGCGCGCTTTACGATACTGCGGAACAGGTCTGGTCCAAGCGCAACGGTTACATCGGCTTTCAAAGCTCGCGGGGACGCTCTTACCTCCTCATCCTCCCGCCGCACACCCGCTACCGCTGGATCGTCACCGCGCCCACCGGGCAGGACCTTTACTACGAGGTGGAAACAGCGGCTGCCACGGTCGGCACGCCGGCAGGGACATTCGACGCTTGCGCCCTGGCGCGCCAGGAATCGCACGACCGGCGTGAGATCTTCCGCTACTGGTTTGCGCCGAACGTGGGCCTGGTGCGCCGCTCCAAGTACTTCCTCAACGAAGAAGTTTTCCGCCAAGAGCTCGTCGAGTACTCCGTTAAGCCCGCGACCCCCGCCACGCGGGCCGCGGAGGACCGTGAAGTGCGCAAGGCCCTGGGGGGACTGCGGCGCGGCACTGAGTTCCAGGAGCGCCGCCGCGATGGCGGGGGGCGGCTGGAAAGCGCAGCGCCATCCGCTCCCGAAAGGGATGGGGAGGAGAAAAGGTAACCCGAATTGGGCATTGGGCATTTAGCCACAGAGGACACAGAGGTCACAGAGACGATTTTGTTTTCTTTTCCAGGTTCTCTGTGTCCTCTGTGTGCTCTGTGGCAAAGAGCCGTTGGGAGGGTTTTACCACGAAACTCAAGGGCAACCTCGACAGCGTCAGCCTGGGGAGCCTGTTCCAGACATTGGTCGAGCAGCGCGCTACAGGTGTGCTCACCATTTCCCGCCCCTCGGAGCCAACCGCTGCCCCGCACGCGGGAGCCCCGCTGCGCGCCGCCGCAGAGCCCGCCAAGCCCAGCCCGCGCGGTCCGGGAAAGGGGCCCTCGACCAGTGTGCTCGCCATTTCCCGCCCCCAAGAACAAAAGGTCATCGCCATTGCCTTGGGCGAGATCGCCGTGGTCACCGATAAGCGGGCCGACCGCAGCAGGCTGGGCGAACTGCTCGTGGCGCGCGGGCGGCTTACAGAAAGCCAGCTCGCTGAAGCATTCAAGATTCAGCGCGAAAGCCAGCAACGCTCGCGCCTGGGCGAACTCCTCATCAAGCGGGGCCTGATCAAGGCCGAAGATATTCTCTCCTGCCTCAAGTTTCAGTTGGAAGAGGAAATCTGCGACCTGTTCACCTGGAAGGGCGCCCAGTTCGAGTTCGACAGCGACGTGTCCATCGAGGACGCCTGCTACGATGAATTGGGCGAGTTCCATGTGCAGCGCTTCTCCATCGAGCCGCAGGCGCTCATCGCTGAAGCCAGCCGCCGGACGGGGGAGTGGAAGACGATCGAAGCCCGCCTGCCTACGCCTTACCTGTGCTTCAAGCTCAGTGCCAAAGGCGAGGAATTGGGGCCCAAGGCCAATACCTCGACGCAGCAGCTCATCAAGCTCGTCAAGGAAGGCCGCACTGTCGAGACCATAGTCAAGCGCAGCCACACAGGCCGGTTCAATGTCTGCCGCGGCCTCATCAAGATGCTCGACGACGGCTGGATCTTCCCTTATCCCGCCCAGGAATTGCCCGCGCTGGCCGCCGAGCACCGTGCGCACCGCCGTTACTCCGACGCCTTGTTCATCTACCGGCGCTTGCTGGAAGCTACGGCAGGCGATTTTGAGCGCCGCGAGCTGCAGAGCCTGATCAACGATACGATGCAGGCCCTCCACAAGGCCCAGGAAACCGGCGAGCAGGCCGAAGGCGCGGAGATAATCAGTTACAAGGAAGCCGCCGCGCGCTTCCGGCACCGCAGGGCCTTCAGGCAGATCGCCGGCCTGTTGTTCCTGGGCCTGGCGTTGATCGTGGCCACGTGGGAGCTCACCCAAGCCTACCGCCCGCCGCCGCGGCTTGTCGAGGAATATCAACAGGCCACAAAGGACGCCGAACTGGCCGTGAAAGATCACGATTACGAGAAAGCCGGCAAGATCCTCAAAGCCTTCTATGAGAGGATTCCTAACAAGGACTGCCAAACCGCCATTCTGGTGCTGAAGCAGATGGAAGAAGAACTGCCGTTGCAGTCCAAGAAGTACCTGGAGAAACTGCTGAGCAAGGTCAAGGCCCTGGAAGAGCAAGGCCACCTGGAAGAGGCAGAAGAACAGTATCGCAGCCTGCTGAAAGCTTACGCCGGCTCGCCGGATGCCAAGCCGATCGAAGCGGCGCTGGAGCGCATCGCCGCCTCGCGCAAGGTCCGGGAAGAGGCGCGGCGCCTGAAGGAGTTGCGCGCGAGCCTGGACCATGCCCAGGAACTGCTCATGCAGAAAAAGTACACTTCCGCCAGGGACGCCTTCCAGAAGTTCATTGCTGCCGCTGAGGCCGGCGCGCCTGAGCGCCAGGAAGCCGAGAACGGCCTGGCCAAGATCAAAGACGTCGAGGCGGAGGTGGAAAAGGCGGTCAAGGCCGCTGAGGCGCTGCTGAGCGGGCACAAGGGCGAGCAGGCCATTCAGAAGCTCGCCGCCGCCGCTCTCATCTGGCCCGATTTGCCTCTTACTGCCGAGGCGGCCAGGCGCAGCCAGGACCTCAAGGCCAGGCTGGAGCAAGCCAATCGCGAATTCCGCGACGCCGAAGCCGTGGCCAAAGGAGGCGGGCTTGTAGAGGCCCTGGACGCCTTTCGCCGCATTGAACGCGGCTGGCCGGAATTCGAACTGCAAAGCAAGGTGGCGGAACACGTCACCGAGTTGAACAACAAAATAGGCGTTTTGGAAGAGCAGGCCAGGCACGCCAGGCAAGCCTTCGACACCGATCAGGTCAAAGGCCGCCAACTCTTCGCCCTGCTGCTGCAGGAACAGCCCGCCTTCATGGCCGCGCGCAGGATCGCAGTGCCGGTCCACATCACCAGCCTGCCGGCGGGCGCCACGGTCAGGATTGACGACCAGGTTGTGCCAGGCCTCACGCCGCTGGACCATTTCGTCACGTCCGGCACGGCCTTCAGCGTGCGCTGGGAAAAACCGGGCTATGACGCGCTGACGCGGAAATTTGAGCGCCTGCCCCTCGAGGACCTTTTCGAAGTCCGCGGCGCGCTGGACCGCCAGGCCTTCCAGGTCGAACTCAAGCCGGGCATCCTGGCCCCGCCCGTGGTGTTGGAGCAAAACCTCTATGTGCTCCACGGCGCCACGCTCACGGTCCTCGATCTCCAGGGCAAGGAACAGTTGTGGTCCCTGCCTGAGCCTCTCCTGGACGACACCGTCACAACCCACCCCAACCCCGACGGCGTGGGTCCGCCGCAATTCGTGAACGAGCGGAGCTGGTGGTGGCCGCGCACTGCGCCGGAGCCCTCGGAGCCCGGCAGACTCCTTCTGCCGCTGCGCTCCCGCGAGATTGTTGAGCTTGACATCCGGAACCATAGTGTCGCCCGGAAGCTCATCTCCGCCCTGCCCGTCGAACCCGTAGGCCGGGTGTATCTGGAGCGCGACACGGCGCGCACCGGAAAGTCGCTTCTGGCCGTGGGCTGCGCCGACGGCAAAATCCGGACTTTTGACCTGGCCCTGCCCGCGGCGCCGCTCTGGGAGAAGCCGGCCGACCCCGACAATCCGCCGCCCAAGGGCGCCCTGGCGGCCGGCCTCGCTTCCCTTCAGAGCGGCTCTGTCCTGGCGCTCAGCCTCAGCGGGCGGCTGACCGCTTTCGACCTCGCCAACGGCAAGGAGACCGGACACCTGGACTTGCAGGCGCCCCTCGCGGCCGACAACTCCCTGTCTTGCAGCCCCCAGGAGCACCTGGCCGCGCTCGTCCTCGAGAAAGGCGGAGTGATTGTGGTGGATGCGGGCAAGCTCGAAAGAGTCTGGGAATTGCCCGTGGCACGCGCGCTGGATGAGGCCTCCCACGCGACAGTGGCGGGCGAGGGCATCTACGTGCTCACTCGCGATGGCCTCCTCCGCAGGTTCCCCCGGGACAAGCGGACTGACAAACCTCCCGCACTGTGGAGCCGGCCGCTGGACGGCGGCGCCGTGGCGCCTCCGGCCGTGGGCCAGAACGTTTACGTGGCTACCCAAGCCGGCACGCTCTACGCCTTGGACCCCGGCGATGGACATGAGAAATGGAAGTACAAGCTCAAAGGCACAGCGACTCATCTGCTTGAGCATGGCAACGTGCTGTACGTCGCCACCAAGGAAGGACAGTTGCTGATCCTGGCAACGGAGTAACCCGCATTGTTCACCGCAGAGACGCAGAGAATGCAGAGGAAAGGCTTGAACAGGTGAAGAGGTGATTGCGTGTTGGGTGACGCCTGGTCACCTGTTCACCTCTTCACCCTCTCACCTCTTCAACCCCTCTGCGAACCTCTGCGTCCTTTGCGCCTCTGCGGTGAATAGTCGAGGGTAGGAGGAGATTGATTCATGGGCACGAACCGGCGGAAGTTTCTGGGCGCCACGGCAGCCGCGGCAGGGGCCGCGGTCCTTTCTTCCACGCTGCACGCCGGCGAGCCGAAGAAGCTCAACCTGGGCCTCATCGGCGCCGGCTGGTACGGCAACGTGGACGCCCAGGCGGCGCTGAAAGCCGGCGGCGTCGAGGTTGCCGCTGTGTGCGACGTGGACAGCGCGCACCTGGCCAAAAGCGCCGACGGCTTGGAGAAGGCCCAGGGCAAGCGGCCGCAGACGTTCAAACTGTACCAGGAACTGCTGGAGCTGAAGGGCCTCGACGCGGTCATCATCGCCACGCCGCCGCAGTGGCACGCGCTGCAGTTCCTCGCGGCGCTGGAAAAGAACCTCGACGTCTACCAGGAGAAGCCCCTGGCCTACGACGTCCGCGAGGGCCGCGCTATGGTGGACGCCGCCAAAAAGGCCGGGCGCATCGTCCAGGTGGGCTTTCAGCGGCGGAAGAGCAAGGCCTTACAGGCGGTGAAGGAGTTCATTGACGCCGGCAACGCGGGCCGGATCATCCAGGCAGACGCGCAGATCCACTACAATGCCGGTCCCAAAGACGCCACACCGCAGAACCCGCCGGAGACGCTCGATTGGGACCTCTGGTGCGGCCCCGGCCCGAAAATCCCCTATAGCCCCCAAGTGGGGCACATCAACTGGCGGCTGGAGCAGACCAGCGGCCACGGACATCTCGTGGACTGGGGCATCCACCTGGTTGACGCCGTGCGCAGGATCCTGGGCGAGTCCACACCCAAGCGCGTCACCGCGGCGGGCGGACTGTACTGCCTGCGCGACAAGATCACCACGCCGGACACCTTGACGGTGCACTTCGAGTTCGAACGCTGTCCGCTGGTGTGGCGGCACCGCATCTGGGGCGCCGGGGAGTATGCGCCCGAGGTCAGCAACGGCCTCTTCTTCTATGGCGAGAAGGCCACCGTCTTCGCCACCGACGACCGCTGGGTGGCCATACCCGTGGGCAAAGGCGAGCGGGTGGAACACAAAGCCGGCGGCGACGCGGGCCTGGAACACATGCAGGAGTTCCTCAGCGCGGTGCGTGCGCGCACCCAGCCCGCGTGCAGCGTTGAGGATGCCTGCCAATCCACCACGACCGTGCAACTGGCCATGATCGCCTACGAAAGCGCGGCACCTGTGGAATGGAATGCCGCCACGGAACAGATCGTCAACAACGACGCGCAGGCCAAGCTGCTGAAGCGGGACTACCGCGAGCCTTGGAAACACCCATACAATAAGTGAGATTCTTCAAAAGGAGAGAACATAAGTGGCCGTTCCTGAAACGCAGTACGCCATCCAGCTTGTCGGCCCCGGCCAGCTCAAGCTCAATAAGGAGAAGCCCGTCCCGGCGCCGGGGCCGCGGCAGATCCTGGCCCAGGTCGAGGCCGTCGGGTTGTGTTTCTCCGACCTGAAGCTGCTCAAGCAGTTCGCGGACCATCCGCGGAAGAAGGAGATCGTCTCCGGCCTGCCGCAGCCCGTGTTGAAGGAAATCCTCAGTTACGTGCCCGGCGACAAGGCCACCGTGCCCGGCCATGAGGTCACCTGCCGCATTGTCGCCGTGGGCCACGAGGTCCAGCGGCACCGGGTGGGCGAACGCGTCCTGGTGCAGACCGATTACCGCGACCTGCGCACGCCCCAGTCCAACGCCGCGTTCGGGTACAACTTCGAAGGCGCGCTCCAGGAGTACGTGCTCATGGACGAACGCGTCATTGTGGACAAGGCCAGCGGCAAGCGCTTCCTGATTCCCGTGCCGGAAAGGCTGAGCGCTTCGGCCATCGCGCTGGTGGAGCCGTGGGCCTGCGTGGAGAATGCCTACGCCAACGTGCAGCGGCAGCACCTCAAGCCCGGCGGCAAACTGCTGGTCGTCGCGGAGAGCGGCCACGCCATCGCGGGCCTGGCGGAAGCGTGGGGCGATTTGGCAAATCGCCCTACGTCGCTCACCGCGTTGTGCGCGGAGGCCTCGCAACGCGCGGCGCTGGCGGCCCTGGGCATCCAGCCCCAAGAGGTCCCCAACTTAGCCGCGCTGCCGAATGAGTCTTTCGACGACATCGTGTATTTCGGCGCGCGCAAGCAGGCCCTGGAAGCGCTGAACGACAAGCTCGCCGCCCACGGCATCCTCAATATAGTCACCGCCGGCCGGAAGATCGGGCAGCCGGTCTCAGTCGGCGTCGGGCGCGTGCATTACGGCCCGACCCGCTGGACGGGCACGACCGGGACCAGCGCGGCTGAAGCCTACTCGAAGATCCCGGCGTCGCCGGAGCTGCGGCCCGGCGACAAGGTCGTGGTCATCGGCGCGGGCGGGCCGATGGGCCAGATGCACGTCATCCGCAGCTTGTGCCAGGGCGTGCCCGGTGTCTCCGTCATCGGCACAGACGTTGACGACGCGCGCCTGGAGTCGCTCGTGCAGAAGGCCGCCGGCCCCGCTAGGGCCAACCGCGTGCCGCTGCGGACGGTCAACACAAAGAAAACGCCGCTCAACGAACAGCTCACGTACTTCGCGCTCATGGCGCCCGTCGGCGCCCTGGTGGCCGCGGCCATCCGCGACAGTGCGCCCGGGGCCATCATCAACATTTTCGCCGGCATCCCGGCGCCCACGCGGCAGGACCTGGACCTGGACATGTACCTGGCCAAAGGCTGCTTCATGTTCGGTTCGAGCGGCTCGGTGATCAGCGACATGGAGGCCGTGTTGCGCAAAGTTGAGGCCGGGCAATTGGACACGGATTGTTCCGTGGACGCGATCACGGGCATGGCTGGCGCCGCCGACGGCATCGCGGCGGTCGAGAACCGCACGCTGGCCGGCAAGATCATCGTTTATCCGAGGCTGCACGGCCTGGGATTGGTGCCGTTGACGCAGTTAAAGGACAAGCTGCCCGCCGTTGCGGCCAAACTGCGCAACGGCCAATGGTGCAAGGAGGCCGAGGACGAGTTGCTGAGTTCCATTGAATCCACAGATGAGCATAGATAGGTAGATTGGGTTCAGGTTTTGTCTGTGTCCATCCCGTCCATCTCGTCCATTTCGTCCATCTTCGGTTCCTGATAATTGCGGTGAGGCATGGCAAAGACTTACGTGGGGTTTGGTTTTGGGCCGATTCAGAGCGGGCTGTTCCTGTTCGAGGCCTGCCAGTCCGGCAACTTCGCGCGGCACGTCGTGAGCGAGATTGACGCGGCGTTGGTGGCCGCGGTGCGCGACAACGGCGGGGCGTACACCATCAACATCGCGCGTCCGGACAGGGTTGAGCCGTTCACGGTGCGCGGCCTCGAGGTCTTCAACCCGCAGGCGCCGGCCGACCGCGAAGCGCTCGTGAGTGCCATCAGCGCCGCCGACGAGATGGCCACGGCGCTGCCCAGCGTGGCGGTCTATACGGCCGGCCACAACGCCAGCGTGGTGAGCCTGCTGCGCGACGGCCTGAACAAACGCTCCGCGCCGCACCCCACCATCATCTACGCCGCCGAGAACCACAACCACGCCGCCGAGATACTCACTAAGGCCCTCAGCGAAGCCGGCTGCCGCAACCTGGAGCAGGTCCAGGCGCTCAACACGGTGATCGGCAAAATGAGCGGCGTCATCACGGACGCAGCCACGGTCTCGCGCCTGGGCTTGGCCACGCTCACGCCGCGCTTGCAGCGCGCGGTGCTGGTCGAGGAGTTCAACCACATCCTGATTTCGCGGATCGAACTGCCTAGCTGCCGGCGCGGCATCGAGGTCTTCGTGGAGAAGCCGGACCTTCTGCCTTTCGAGGAAGCGAAGCTCTACGGCCACAACGCCATTCACGCCCTGATCGCGTACCTTGCCGATCTGAAGGACTTGCCCACGATCGCCGCCGCGGGCCGGGACCCCTGGATCATGGGCCGCGCGCGCAAAGCCTTCATCTCGGAATCGGGCGCGGCGCTCATCCGGCGCCACAAGGACCTGCAGGACCCGCTCTTCACTCCGGCCGGTTTCCAGCGCTATGCGGACGATCTGCTGGCGCGCATGATCAATCCGCAGCTCAACGATCTGGTGGCGCGCGTGGGCCGCGACCAGGTCCGCAAGCTGGGCTACGACGACCGGCTCTTCGGCGCCATGCGGCTGGCGCTCGATGGCGGCGTGCAGCCAGTGAACCTGGCGCTGGGCGCCGCGGCGGGCGTGGTCTCGCTGCTGCGCCGCCGCGAGGAAACGGGCGCGCTGCTGCCGCAACTTCCGTCCAACCCGGCGGCGCTGACGCGGGAGAATCTCAGCGGCCTGCTGCTGGCCTTATGGAAGGAGAAGAGCGACCAGCACCGCGAGGAACTGCTGATGATGACCTGGGAAGGCTTGCGGGCGTTGAGGGACAGCGGGCTGGTGGCGTGACAGCAACAGAATTGAAAATTGAAAATTGAAAATTGCAAAATGAAAATTGAAAACCGTTCAGTCAGAGCCGCGACCGTAAGGGAGCGGATTGGCCTGGACTCCAATCGGGCTTTGCGCCCTTGAAGTTGTGCCACGGATGTGGCCGGGCCGGCTGTTTGGCCCGGCCTCACCCGTGCAACCAAGGTGGGCACGGATAAACCCTCGCGGTGCGAGGGCGTATCCGTGGCACAAGGCGATGCGGCTTGCTCTGGCAGCGCGGCTATGGCGTCTTGGTCGGCACTTCCACCACTACTCGAAAGCCGATGAGGGAGGAGGTGGGGAGAACGGGACTGTACCAGTCACGGACCGCCGTACGACATTCTCTAGCAAAGCCGCTTGAAGAACCGCCGCGCAGCACGCGGGACTCGCCTTCGGAAGGCCCTTGCGGATCAGCAACAGGCTCTGGCCTGTACGGTTTGTACCAGTCCTGGCACCACTCCTTGACGTTCCCGTGCATGTCGTAAACACCCCAAGCATTCGGGAGCTTCTGGCCAACCAGATGCGTCGTGTGGTTGCTGTTGTCCCAGTACCACGCTGCCTTGTCGAGATCGGCCTTGCTGTCGCCAGTGTTGTACGTCGTTGTCGTTCCGGCACGACAGGCACACTCCCGTTCAGCCTCTGTGGGTAGTCGCACGCTCTGGCCGGTGTTCTCACTCATCTTCTCGCAGAACTCCGCCGCGTCGTTCCACGACACTTGCTCCACCGGCAAATTGGCGCCTTTGAATTCGCTGGGATTGGTTCCGCTCACCTGCTGGTATTGGGTCTGCGTCACGGAAAATTTGCCCATATAGAAGGGCTTGGTCAGCGTGACCTCGTGTGCGGGCGTCTCCGAGAGATTCGAAATCACGTAGTCCCAATCGAGCTCGCCCTGTGCCTGCGCCAGCGCCCGGCCCGAATACCACCAGTGCATCCCGCCCAGGACGCAAAGGCTGGCAGCGAATGCCATCCCCATGAACCGGCGCAACGAATACTGGAACCTGGTCTTCTTCCGAATGGCCTGGAGGATCGCACCCCCAAGAAGGAACAACAGGATCAGGCAGCCCGCAGCCAGAACCGCCTGGCCTACCGTGATCTTGCGGCGGAACGCGACTTCATCCACAGGCTTCGGGTACGGCGACCCCATGACGAACTTCCCCGCCGGAATCAGCACCAGTTCCAGATTCACTCCGTTGCCCAAGTCGAGCGTCTTGGTTGGCGGCAGGTTCGTGCGCTTGGCGTACTGCTCGACGGATTCCTGGCCGTCCCAGAGGGGAAACGCTGGCGCGGGCGTCTCCGCCGCGAATGAATTCGCAGCAAGCCACACCAAGGCCAGCGGGCGAAGAACTCGATACATAATGCCGCCATTATCGGCAGCGCCGGATTGCAGGTCAAGGCTGAAACCCCGGCCGGATTCCGGGGACACGATCCCGAATTCCACAGAATTCGAGGACAGCACACTGCATCGGGAGCGGCGTTATCTCCGGCGGCGTTGGCGCGGATTGGGTTGGCACTTGAAGCCGAGGGTCTGGCGCAAGGCCGCGCGGACTTGGCGGCAGTGCGCCGCAGCAGC
>JBEKKG010000076.1:0-14440 GCA_050010835.1 Planctomycetota bacterium | reverse complement strand
AGCCGCACTCCGCGGCCAGCACACAGCGCCGCTAACTCCTTCTCTGTTTCAGCGCCCGCGTGCCCGGTCTCCTTGAAGCCCGCTGTAATCACCACTATCGCCCCGGCGCCGGCGTTGATCGAACTCTCGACCGCGGCTTTGACCGCCTGCATGGGCACGGCGATCACACTCAGGTCTATCTTGTTTCCGAAGGCCGCCAGGTCCTTGTAGCATTTCAGGGAGAGTATCTCGCCGGCAGCCGGGTTCACGGGCACGATCTGGCCTTTGAAACCGCTGCCAATAAGGTTGGCCACGATCGCGTGGCCCACCTTGCCGGGGGTCCGCGAAGCGCCGATGACCGCCACGGTCTTGGGAGTCAGCAAGGATTCAAGCATGATCACGCACTATGGCGCAGGCAGGGGCGAATGTCAATTGCTTACTGGGAAGAGGTTCGCGCACGGGTGCATGTCAGCAAATGTACCGCGGGCGTCCCGCCCGCCCGTGGCAGGCCGGCAGGGGTCAGCAAATGTACCGCGGGCGTCCCGCCCGCCCGTGGCAGGCCGGCAGGGCGCGAGGACGAAGGCGGGCGGGACGCCCGCGGTACGCTCTGGGCCACGCATTTACTGACATGCACCCTTCGCGCACGAAGCCGCCACCTGCCTTGTTGACAAGGTGAACAGAGCCGCTATGATTGACGTAAAGAGTTGGCGGGCGAGGGGAAAGAGCATAGGCGAATTTGCTGGGAAATGAAACGATATGGTGGCCAAGGTCGAAAGATTGATCTTTGCGTGGTGGAACACCGGAATCTCTCCTGTGGCGGCACGTGGCCGCGCATCCAAGGAAGATCTTGAGACCGCAAAGGGAATCGTCAGCACGTTATTTCGGGATTCAAGGGTGGACTTCCTGGGCCTCGGTGAGGTGACTAGAGCCGATCTTGATTTGCTCGCTGGCGCTGTTCCTGAATGCTCTATCTACGATGGAACCCTCCGCGAAGGAAGGGCTCAGTTCGACACAGGCGCCCTCTTCAATGCTGAACGCTTCAGGATTCTTGATGACACCGCGACGTTCCAACCGCACGGAACGCGAATGCTCAAGTTGGCGAACCGCATTGATCTAACCGTTGCTGGTGACAGCCACCCCTTCCATGTGTTCCTCTCTCACTGGCCCAGCCACATCGTCCCCGACAGTGAAACTATACGGATCACCTTGGGGGCACGGTTGCGTTCATTACTCGACGAACTCATAACGGAGTACAACGGTGACACCCGTTTGATTATCATGGGCGATTTCAATGAAGAGCCTTTCCACGAATGCCTTGAGAACCAGCTTCACGCTTCCCGCGACCGGAAACTGGTTACGAAGTCGTCTTCGTACCTCTATAATCCCTTCTGGCGCCATCTGGGAGAGTCCCAACCTTATTCCCAGAGATTGGCGCGAAAGAGTTTTGCGGGAACCTGCTTCATTGGTTCGGGAAATGCAACAAGATGGAAAACCGTTGACCAGATAATGCTATCATCTGCTTTTCTTGGCAGGTGCCCTTGGCACCTGAACGAGGAGTTGACCAAGATCCTGTACCTAACGCCCAGGGCTGTGCAAGGCGACGCGGTCGGCGGCATCTTCGATCATTTTCCGGTGATTGCCACAATTGAGAAAACCACGTTCGAGGAAGGAGCGACACATGATTGACTACGCGAAAGCGCTTAAGCAAGGTTTTGACGCGGCGCGTCAGGCCACTGCTGCGCGAAACGAAATTGTTCAGGTTTTCAAGGACCTGAATGACCAGGTAAATCGTGCCACAGGTGACAAGGTGGCCATCCGGCTCAGAGATCCCGAGCGTCGGCAGGAATTGGACGGGTCTGGGCACTGGACAGGTGGTGAGCAATATAAGGTGATTGCCGCATTCAACCCAACTGTTGACCCAAAGACCGATGTCAAGCTTGCAACGTTGGCAATGGACAAGGCTGGGTATCCCTGTAACGTGAAGTGGGGCAACCAGGAACACATCTGTGAGGACGGCGAGGCACTTGCGCTATGCTTGTCCGATCTGCTATCAGACCCGCTAGTTGGACAGAAGATCCAAACTTTGATGGAGCCTAAGAAGAAAGATGGATGATGTCTTTGTGGACGACGGGTGGGTTAGGGTAGAAGCGAGGGGAGTATGATCAGCAAAGCCAAGAGAGAACTTGGGGCGCGCATGATCCGGGAATATGAGGCACGGGAAAAAGCGGCCCTGGAACGGATTGCCAGAATGTCGCCCGCAGAGCAGGCGGAGCTGCAAGAGGCCGCCGATAACCTGGGGCGCAAGATGGAGAGCGGCTTCGATTACACCTTCAAGAACGTTACTCCCCCATCCCCGCCCAAGGCAAAGGGCCAAAGGCGGCCGAAGCGGGCCGCGGAGGCCGGACACGCCCAGATGCCAGAGCAGAAACCGGCCAAAAGCCAAGTCTGAAGCGCGTGTACTACTTTGTTTTCCCCAGGCAAAAAAGGTAATTCAACGTCCGCAGGTAGATGCAGCCGCCGGAGATTACCGGCGTGGCGAACCCGCCATTCGCCAGATCGTTCTGTCCCACCAGCTCAAACTTCCGCCCCGGCTTGAAGATGAACATCATGCCCGTCTCGCTGACCACGTAGATGTTGCCGCCAGCCAGCACAGGCGACGAGCTGAAGGCCCCGCGCAGCTTCGACTCCCAGACGACCTGCCCCGTCTTGGCCTCGAAGCACACGACTTTCCCGTCGTCCACCACCATGTACAGCAGCCCATCGGCCAGCAACATCGAGGGCACATAAGTGTTAACGTTATCCTCTTTTTTCCAAACGATATGCGTGGCCGTCACGTCGCCGCTGCCGTCGCCGCGGATGCAGAGCAGGTTCTTGCGGGGAAAACCGGCGGAGGCCCAGATGCACTCCTCGTTGAAACTCACCGTCGAGGTCGCCGACTCATTGGGGCCGTCGCAGGTCCAGAGCGGTTTGCCGGTGGCGGGGGCGTAGCTGAAGACTTTATAGGGGCCTTGGATGACGAGTTGATCGCGCCCGGCGATGCGGCCCACCACCGGGCTGGCATAGGTCCCCAGCTTGTAGTCGGGGCGCTCAATGCGCCAGACAATCTCGCCGGTCTTGCGGTGCAAGGCGATCATGAAACTCTTTTGCAGGCTGTCGGCAGGAACGATCACCAGCGACTTGTAAAACAAAGGGGAGGCGCCATAGCCGTGCATGGACTTGAAGTCGCCGAGCTTCTTCTGCCAGACAATCGCGCCGCTGAAATCCAGTGCGGTCAGCCAGATCCCGCCCTGGAAGATGAGCGTCTGGAACACGTGCTGGCCGTCGCAGGCCGGCATGGGCGAGGCGTGGGAATTCTTCGCGTGCAGGGGCATGAAGCCGCCGCGGTGAAGCTCCTTTTGCCACAGCGGCTTGCCGCTGAGGCGCTCGTAGCAGAGGAGGTACTGGACCTGGAGCTTGTCGTCGGCGGTGGGGAGGAAGAGGCGCTCACCCCACAGACAGGGCGTGGCGTGTCCGCGGCCGGGCACCTCGGCTTTCCAAACCACGTTCTCCGTGGCGCTCCAATGGAGCGGCGGTTCCTGCCCTGCAGCGGCTATGTTGTCCCTGTTGGGCCCGCGCCACCACGGCCAATCGCCCGCTGCCGGTTGAATGGGCGGGAGATCGTCCCACGCCGGCGCGGCAGCGTCTGCGGCTGTGGCTTGGCCCGGCAGAAAACTGCCGGCCAAAACGAAAGACAAAGCCGCCTGAAACAAGAGCACGCGCATCTTCACAAGCCCCCTATTGACCATGGCTGCCGTACCTTCTAACACTTGGCGAGCCATTTTCCAACAATGCTCCGCTTCGATTTGTCGTGGCCCTTCAGTCCGAGCCGCGACCGTGAGGGAGCGGACATTGCCGCTTGCTTACGCGCGCGGCTCGGAGACTGATCGGTTGCGATTTGCCAAACCGCGCTCCAGGTCTTACTGTATGCGCCCTATGTGGCGCTTCAGCAACCGCATGGCCGTGGCACTCAGCCTGCTCTTGTTCCTGCCGGCCTGTTTCACCAACTGCCCTTACCGGCAGGAGGAGCGCGGCCAGAACATCTACTACGACACCTTCCACGAAGAGCCTAAGCACCTCGATCCGGCGATCTCCTATGAAGAGGGAGCCTACACGTTCCTCAACCAGATTCTTGAGCCGGCAGTGCAATACCATTACCTGAAGCGGCCCTACGTGCTGGTGCCGCTGACAGCCGCAGCGGTGCCTGAGCCGAAGTTGTACGACAAGGACGGGCAACTCCTCCCTGGCGATCCGCCCGCGGAAAGCGTGGCCAAAGCCGTATACGAAATCCGCTTGAAGCCCGGAATCAAGTACCAAGAGCACCCCTGCTTCACCAAGTCGCCCAGCGGCGATTACCGTTGGCACCTTGGCCCCCGCCAGTCCTTCCCTGCAATCTCCCATCCCGACGAGCTTCTCTTCAAGACAGGGCAGACTGTGGCCGAAAGCCTTCCTCCGTCCTCCCGCGAAGTGCGAGCTGAAGATTACGTGTACCAGATCAAGCGCCTGGCGCATCCGGGGTTGGAGTGCCCCATAGCCAGCGTGCTGGGCACCTGTATCGAAGGCTTTGAAGACTTCCGGGCCACGCTGGCGGCGGAGCTGGCCCGCGTGCGTGAAGAACGCCGCAAGGCCGGCGACGTCTTCTACAACCAGGAGGCCGACGAGCGCGCCAAACCTATCTATCTGGACATGCGCAAATACAACCTGCCCGGCGCGCAAGTCATTGACAGCCTTACATATCGCATCACGCTGACCCGGAAGTACCCGCAGTTCAGCTACTGGCTGGCCATGCCCTTCTTCACGCCGGTGCCCTGGGAGGCCGACCGCTTCTACACGCAGCCGGCCGCCACGGCCCAGAACATCGCTCTCGACCGCTTCCCGGTCGGTTCCGGGCCATACGTGCTCGCGGTCAACATTCCCCACTTCCGCATGGTGCTGCGCCGCAATCCGAACTTCCACATGGAGACCTACCCGGCGGAGGGCAGCCCGGAGGACGAACAGGCCGGCTTGCTCGCCGACCGCGGCCGGCCGCTGCCGTTCCTGGATGAAGCCGTCTACGTACTGGAGAAGGAAGACGTGCCGCGCTGGGCCAAGTTTCTGCAAGGCTACTACGACAACTCGGTCATAGTCTCCGACGTCTTCGATCAGGCCGTGCACATGACCACGGCAGGGGCGGTGGGCGTAACTGAAGACTTGCGCGCCAAACACATCCGCCTCGAAACCACGGTCGGCCTCTCCAACTATTTCTACGCCTTCAACATGCTCGACGACGTCGTGGGGGGCTACGATGAGAAGAAGCGCTGGCTGCGCCAGGCGCTCTCGATCGCGCTCAACCAGGAGGAATACATCCAGATTTTCGAGAACGGGCGCGGCCTCCCGGCGCAGGGACCGGTCCCGCCGGGCCTCTTCGGCTACCAGGATGGCAGGGAGGGCCTCAATCCTGTGGTCTACGACTGGGACGAAACTGCGGGCCAGCCACGCCGCAAGAGTCTGGACGTGGCGCGCAAACTGCTCGCCCAGGCGGGCTACCCCGAGGGCCGCGACGGCAGCGGCAACGCGCTGGTGGTCTTCTTCGATACCGCTATGAGCGGACCCGAAACAAAGGCCCGCCTGGACTGGCTGCGCAAGCAGTTCGCGGCCATAAACGTGCAGTTGCAGATCCGCTCCAGCGACTACAACCGTTTCCAGGACAAAGCGCTCAAGGGGAATTTTCAGCTCCTCTTTTGGGGTTGGATGGCCGATTATCCCGACCCGGAGAACTTTCTCTTCCTGCTTTACGGACCCAACTCCAAGGCGAAGTCGCAGATGGAAAACACGGCCAACTACGACAACCCGCGTTTCAACGCCCTGTTCAAGAAGATGGAGAACATGAGCGATTCTCCGCAGCGCGCCGCGCTGATCCGGGAGATGCTGGCCATCGCGCGCGAGGACGCGCCTTGGATCTGGGGCTATTTCCCTGTCGAGTATGGCCTGTACCACGAATGGCTCAGGAATGCCAAGCCCATGCCGATCGGCAACAATTCGCTGAAGTACAGGTGGGTTGAGCCGCGGTTGCGCGAGCAGCGCCGCGAGGAATGGAACCGGCCGGTCGTCTGGCCGCTCTGGGCCGCGCTGGCGCTCTTCATCCTGGGCACCATTCCCGCGGTGCTGGTGATGTATAGAAGAGAGCGCACGCCGCAGACAGGGCCGGCGGGCAGCGCTCAAGGAGGCGCGCCCAGGTGACGGCCTACATCATCCGGCGCTGCTTGTACGCCATACCCACGCTGGTGGGTGTGAACGTGATCGTCTTTGCGCTCTTCTTCTTCGTCAATTCTCCCGACGACATGGCCCGCGAGCACTGCGGCAGGAAGCGCGTCACCCCGGACCAGATTGACGCCTGGAAACGCCAGCACTCGCTGCACCTGCCCTACTTCTACAATTCCGGCTGGGAGCGTATCGCCTCGCTGACGGCTGACGAGCAAGAGAACAAGACTGAGTGCCGCACTGCAGGCCCCGGGGAATACGAACTGGTTGTGGAGGCCCCCCAGGCTGCCAAGGAGGCCCAGGAACGGACCGTGCGGGTAAAGTGCTCCGAGCCCCAGCGCCTCGTCCTCCCGCCGGAGTTCGATGCTCAAGGGACACTCACACTGCCGGCGAGCACAGCGGCGCGCCGGTTTCGTTTCAGGATCGAAGCCCTCCCCTTGCCCCCTCCCGCAAGGGGAGGGGGAACGGAAGAACCAAAGTTGGCGATTGAGTTGAAGGTCGCGGAGCCTGCGCCGGCAAACCGCGTGCTGCTCGCTTACCAGGGGCCCATCTCGTTCTCGTCCCGCTTCACCCAGACGATCTTCTACCAGCGCTCCATCAGGATGCTCTGCTTCTCCTACGGCAAGTCCGATGACGGGAAAGACATCGCGGAAGAAATCTACAACCGCATGTGGCCCAGCCTGGCGCTCGCCATTCCCATCCTGATCCTGGGCCTGCTGGTTGACGTCTTCTTCTCGATGCTGTCCGCCTTCTACCGCGGCACTTACCTGGACCGCTGGGGCGTGGTGCTGTGCGTGATCCTGATGTCCATCTCCGGCCTTTTCTACATCATGGGCGGCCAGGTTGTGTTCAGCAAGCTGCTCTGCCTGGTGCCTATCTCGGGCTACGATTACGGGGTGGACTCGGTGAAGTTCCTCGCGCTGCCGGCGGCCATCATGGTCGTCTCCGGCATCGGCAGCGGCGTGCGCTTCAACCGCACCATCTTCCTGGAAGAGATCAACAAGGATTACGTGCGCACCGCGCGCGCCAAGGGCATGCCCGAACGCCGGGTCCTCTTTATCCATGCGCTGAAGAACGCCATGCTGCCGATCCTCACGGGCCTCGTCGCGGGACTGCCTCTGCTCTTCACCGGTGACCTGCTGCTGGAATCCTTTTTCGCCATTCCGGGGATGGGTTCGTTCACGATAGACGCGCTCCAGCGCCAGGATTTTGCCGTCGTGCAGGCGATGGTGAGCCTGGGTTCGTTCCTGTACATCGTCGGCCTGGTGCTGACGGACATCAGTTACACGCTCTTTGATCCGCGGGTGCGGTTGGAGTAACACAGTGGCGTTCACGCTCGTCTTTCTGTGGAGCGACATCCTGGTTCTGGCCTTGTTGCTGGGCGGGGCCTGCTGGTTGTGGTCGGCGCTGCGCCGCGAGTATTGGCGCGTGGCGCTGCGGCAGGTGGCCGCCAACCGCGTGGCCATGCTCAGCTTCGGCGTACTCTGCCTCTACACGGTCATTGGCCTGTTGGATACGATTCACTACCGTTCCACCGAAGGCCGCATCGTCAGTGTGCTCGACATCCTCGGCAAGCCGCTGGCGGAGCGCACCGAAACTACCTACTCGGCGCCTTTCGCCACGCATTCCTTCTCGCGGGTGAACGTGAGCCGCGGCGGCGTGCAGGTCAGCGAGTATCCGCGGCTGGAGTGCGCTGCCACGGGACTGGCCGACCCCGAACAGGAAGCCGCGCCGGATATTCGCCGGCGGGCGTTGGCCGGACTGGGTTGGGGATTGGGCAGCGCAGTGCTGCTCTTTGGCCTCGTGGCCCTGGGCGCCCATTGGTCGGAACGCCTCCGGCGGCGCCAGACGGCACTATACTGGGGAGCGGGTTTCCTTGGGGTGGTGTGCCTGCTGCTGGCGGAGGCGCTCACGCTCAGCGCTGACGGCGGCTATCACATCCTGGGCACCGACAAGACGGGGCAGGACGTGTTTCTGGCGGCGCTCAAGAGTGTGCGCACCGGCCTGATTATCGGCACCCTGACGACGCTGATCGTCACGCCCTTTGCCATCCTCTTCGGCGTGCTGGCGGGCTACTTTGGCGGCAAGATTGACGACCTGATCCAATACGTTTACACCACGCTGTCTTCCATCCCGGACATCCTCCTCATCGCCGCCGTCATGCTGATCCTGCAGAGCTGGCTGGCGCGGCTGCCCGCGGCCGAGCAGGACACGGTCATCGCCGCCGACTACAGGCTCGTGGCGCTGTGCATCATTATGGGCATCACCTCGTGGACCGGCTTGTGCCGCCTGATTCGCGCCGAGGTGCTCAAGCTGCGCGAACTGGAATACGTGCAGGCTGCGGACGCGTTCGGGGTCAGCCGCGCGCGGGTCATGGCGCGCCACCTGGTCCCCAACCTCATGCACATCGTGTTGATTTCCGTCGTGCTGCGCTTCAGCGGCCTGGTGCTGGCCGAGGCGGTGCTGGCCTACATCGGCATCGGCGTGGATCCCGCGATGCAGTCCTGGGGCAACATGATCAACCAATCGCGGCTCGAACTGGCCCGCGACCCCGTGGTCTGGTGGAACCTCCTGGCCGCGTTCCTTTTCATGGTGGGGCTGGTGCTGCCGGCGAACTTGTTTGGCGACGCCGTGCGGGATGCCTTGGACCCGCGGTTAAGAGTTTGACCACAGATAGACACAGATGAACACAGATAATAAAGAAACCCCTTTTCCCCTGAGTCTATCTGTGTTCATCTGTGTTAATCTGTGGTTTCAAAAAGGCGGTTGAAACGATGCTGCTGCGTGTACGAGATCTGAAGACCTATTTCGGCAATCCGCAGGCCCCGGCGCGGGCCGTGGACGGGGTCTCTTTCGAGATTCACGAAGGCGAGACGTTCAGCCTGGTCGGCGAGTCCGGCTGCGGGAAGAGCGTGACCGCGCTTTCGATCATCCAACTGGTGCCGCAGCCGTCCGGCTTCCACGCGGGCGGCGCCATCGAGTACAAAGGGGTGGATATTCTGCGGCTGCCGGAGGCGAAGAAACGCGAGCTGCGCGGCCGGGAAATCTCCATGATTTTCCAGGAACCCATGACCTCGCTCAACCCCGTGCTGACGGCCGGCTACCAGCTTATGGAACCTTTGCGCCGGCACCAAGGGCTTTCGCGCAGCGAGGCGCGCCGCAAGGCCATTGCCTTGCTGGGGCAGGTGAACATCCCCGACCCCGAGCAGCGTTTTGACGAATACCCGCATCAGCTTTCAGGCGGCATGAAACAGCGTGTCATGATTGCGATGGCTATGGCCTGCGAGCCGGGCCTGTTGATCGCCGACGAACCGACCACGGCCCTCGACGTTACGATCCAGGCGCAGATTCTGGAGCTGATCCGCACGCTGCAAAAAAGCAAAGGGACCGCCGTGCTGCTGATCACCCACGACCTGGCGGTGGTGGCGGAGACCGCGCAGCGCGTGGGCGTGATGTACGCCGGGCGCATTGTCGAGTCCGGCTCGCGCGATCAGATTCTGCGCCGCCCGGCGCATCCCTACACGGTCAGGCTGCTCCAGTCGCTGCCCTCGCGCAGCCGGCGTGAGCACGCCTTGCAGACGATTGAGGGGCGCGTGCCCGCTGCGGACAAGTACCCGCCGGGCTGCCGCTTCGCGGCGCGCTGCCCCTGGCGCCAGCCGCGCTGCGTCACGATTGATCCGCAACTGCTGCCCATTGAGGACCTTGTGGAGCAGGCTTCCCAGCCTGCCGGAGAAGTTTCCGGGGACACGATCCCGATTTCAAACGACCGAAATCGGGTCATGTCCCCGCACAGCGCCGCGTGTGTGCTGTACGATGAGCAACTTCAAGGACGCAAGCTGCGGCCGGAGGAACTGCGCGTGCCGCCTGCGCCGCGTCCGCGCGTGCCGGGGCAGATTGCGCCGGACGAACTAATCCGCTTGGAGGGCCTGAAGGTCCATTTCCCCATTCGCAAGGGTGTATTCCGGGCGACCGTGGGGCATGTGAAGGCCGTGGACGGCGTGGATTTGATCATCAAGCGCGGGGAGACGCTGGCCTTGGTCGGCGAGTCCGGCTGCGGCAAGACGACACTGGGCAAGGCACTCCTGCAGCTCATTCGTCCCACTGCCGGGCGCGTGCTCTTTGCTGAAAGCAAATCTGTTTCCCTTCCCCTTGCGGGAGGGGGCAGGGGGAGGGCGGAACCGGCCTGGGTGGATCTGGCCGCCCTGGGCCGCGATGAGTTGCGCCCCTACCGGCAGTTGCTCCAGGTCATCTTCCAGGACCCCTATTCCGCGCTCAATCCGCGCATGATGGTCGCTGAAATCGTCACGGAAGGCATGGCCGCACTGGGCCTGGGCAAAAGCCGGCATGAGCGCGAGGAGCGCGCCAAGCAGATCCTGGCGCTGGTGGGCCTGGACCCGGAAATGCTCTACCGCTACCCGCATGAGTTTTCCGGGGGGCAGCGGCAGCGGATTGGCATCGCCCGCTGCCTGGCGGTCGAGCCGCGGTTCATCGTGTGCGATGAAGCCACCAGCGCGCTCGACGTGTCCATCCAGGCGCAGATCATCAACCTGCTGGAGAAACTTCAGACGGAATTGGGGTTGACCTATCTGTTCATCACGCACAACCTCGGCGTGGTCGAGTACCTGGCTGACGAAGTGGCCGTGATGTACTTGGGGCGCATCGTTGAGCAGGGCAAAACCGAGGAAGTGCTCGGCGCCCCCAAGCACCCTTACACCCGTGCGCTCCTCCAGGCGGTGCCGCAGATTGATCCCCAGACCCGCGTGGAGAAGATTCGCCTGGCCGGCGATGTGCCTTCGCCCGTCAACCCTCCTCTAGGCTGCCATTTTCATCCCCGCTGCCCGTACGTGATGCCGCGTTGCCGCGGCGCCTACCCCGAGCCTTACCCTATCTCCGCAACCCATACGGCGCGCTGCTTCCTCTGCGATGAGAAGGAGCGAACACAGTGAATTCCGAAGCCGCTGCCCAACCGCCGCCGTACCCTCCCAACACCCCCGCGCGGCGCTATTTTATTAGCGACCTGCACCTCGACGGCCAGGACACGCCGCGGGCGCTGAAGTTCCGGGAGTTCCTCAAGCATCTCGCGGCGGAAGCGCAGGCCATGCCTGTGGAACTGTACGTCCTGGGCGACCTCTTCGAGTTCTGGTACGAGTACCGCGCCCAGCTTTTCCTGATCTACCGCACGGACTTGCTGGCCTTGGCGGCGGCCTGGGAAGCTGGCGTGAAGATTCACCTCCTCTACGGCAACCGCGATTTTGCTTATGGCGCGTACGTGCGGCGGCGTTTCGGCGCGACCGTCCTGGGCGACGGTGAGATCGCGACGCTGCACGACACGCGCCGGGCCTGGCTGGAGCACGGCGACCTGTTGTGTACGGGCGACCGGCGCTACCTGCGCTTCCGCGGCATAGTGCGCAGTTGGCCGGTGCGCTGCCTCTTCTGGTTGATGCCCTGGGCGTGCGCGCGCAAGTTGATCGAGCGGCTGCGCCGGCGCACCGCCGCAGACAAGGCCGCCAAGCCCGCCGCAACCATGCAACTCGATCTCGTGGCTGCACGCCGGCGTTGTGAAAACCATGACTGCCAGGTGCTCGTCTGCGGCCACCTCCACGACGAGCAGGCCCACGACCTTGGCGACGGCCGCCGGCTGATCGCCTTGCCCGCCTGGTGCGATACGCCCGGCGGAATGGTGGATGACGCAAAGGGCTTTCGGCCGTTTGAATTTTAGATTGCGGATTTCGGACTGCGGCTGCATTGCTCCCATTCTTCCCATTCTTCCCATAGCCGGTGTATGCAAGAGCAGCAGGCTGGCTCGAACACTGCTTCAAGAGAGGAAGGGACCCACATGAATCGCCAACAGATTTCGCGCCGGAAATTCCTGGGCAGGGCGGCTGGAGCGGCTTTCGCCGTGACCATCGTCCCGCCGCACGTGCTGGGTGGAGAACCAGGCAAAGCACCCAGCGACAAGCTCAACATCGCCTGCGTCGGGGTGGGAGGCCGTGCGGGGGCCCACGTGGATGCCGCTGCGGGCCAGAATCTGGTGGCGATGTGCGACGTGGACAAGGGCCGCCTCGAAGGCCAGGCCAAGAAGCACCCCAAGGCCAAGACCTACACCGACTACCGCAAGATGCTCGACGAAGTGGCCAAGGAGATAGACGCCGTCTTTGTGGCGACGCCGGACCATCATCATGCCTTTGCCACTATGGCCGCCTTGAAACTCGGCAAGCATGTCTACTGCGAGAAACCGCTGACGCACTCGGTGTGGGAGGCCCGCCAGGTGGCTGAAGCCGCCCGCAACGCCAAGGTCGCGACACAGATGGGCAACCAAGGGCTTTCGACGGAAGGCCCGCGCCTCCTGACCGAATGGATCGCCGCGGGCGCCATTGGCAAGGTCACCGAAGTGCATATCTGGACAGACCGGCCGGGCAGGTGGGACGAGAAGAAGAAAGCAGGGGACGCCACGCCGGCACAGAGGGTGTGGTTGCCTGGCGGCTGGTGGCCGCAGGGGTTCAACGAGCGTCCCGCAAACAAGCCCGTGCCGGGGAACCTGGAGTGGGATCAGTGGATCGGCCCCGCGCCCTACCGTGATTACCATGACCATCTGCATTCCTTCGCGTGGCGCGGCTGGTGGGATTTCGGCACCTGCGCGCTGGGCGACATTGGCTGCCACGCCATGGCGCCGATCTTCATGGCGCTCAAGCTGGGGTATCCCACGGCGATTGAAGCGGAGACCTCCGGCAACTTCCCGGAAAGCGGGCCGAACTGGTCCATCATCCGCTACGAATTCCCTGCGCGCGGAGACATGGCGCCTGTGAAATTAGTCTGGTACGACGGCGGCAAACTCCCGCCTCGTCCGGAAGAACTCGAGCGGGACCGCCAGTGGGGCGACAACGGCACGCTGCTTGTCGGCGACAAAGGGAAGATGATCTACGATGGCAACCCGCGCATCATCCCCGAGGCAAAAATGAAGGAGTTCAAGCTGCCCGAGAAGACCCTCCCCCGCGTTCCCGGCGGCGACCATCATCAGGACTGGTTCATCGCCTGCAAGGGTGGCCGGCCGGCCTGCTCGAACTTCGATTTCGCCGGCCCGCTGGCCGAAGCGGTCCTCGCGGGCAACGTGGCCATTCGCGCGGGCAAGCGCCTGGAATGGGACGGCCCCAACATGAAGGCCACGAATGCGCCCGAGGCGAGCCAGTATGTCCGGCGCGAATACCGCAAAGGCTGGAGCCTGTAGCCGGAGAACAAAAAGAACTGCAAATTGAATCCCGATGGATCGGGAGAAAATGTCCTGGCAACGCGCGCGCAGGCCAGATTTGCAATTTTCAGTTTTCAATTTTCAATTCTGTTGCTGTTTCAGCACCTCCTGCAAGCCGCTTATCCCCAGGTCCAGGATTGGGGGCAGTGAGAGTTCCATGGGGAAATAAGCAAAATGTGCTTGCTGCAGCACCTGCATGGCAGCCAGTGCCGCAAGACCGCGTTCGGCCGCAAAGACCGCGTCTATGATCTTGCGCTCCTGGATGTAGACTCGCCCCTCGCCGGCGGCGGAATTGATCCTCAAGACGCCGTCCCTGGCGCCAACCATGCGCACGGTGGCTACTAATCCGAAGTTCTCAAGCAGGCCTTCAACGGAGGGCGAGAGCCCCTCCAGAGCGGGCTCGCCTGCCGGTGGCGATGCGCCCGCGGCCAACGTTCCCGCGAATGGGTTTTGAGCCGAAGCGGACACGCCCAAGGGCGCTTCGCCTCGCGCCAGGCCCCCGATGTTTGCTCCCGGCTTGAAGTGCTCTGCAACCTGCTCGCTGGCTTCCAGGAATTCAAACCCGCGGCTGGCCTTTCGAGGCGGGACCGGTTCCGGCGCTTTGCCAGCGGCCTCCGGCGCCTGCGGGAACGGTGGGAGCGGTACGGGCTGCTGTTGTGCAGCGACGATGCCGCGCAGACACACCAAGGCCAAGCGCGCAATGTCGGGGTCCTTGTCCTTGCGCATACGCTCCAACTCTTCGGCGACCACGGGGTCCCGGTAGAACGGCGCCAAGGCCTTTACGGCCGCCATAAGCACGTTCTTGGAGAGGGGCGCGCCGTGGTGGCGCAGCAGCAGGACGGCCGTGTCAATGACGCCCCGGTGCCCAAGGGCGCTCAGGGCTTCCAGCAGCGGCAGCACCAAGGCTTCATTGGGCGGCGAGGCGTTGGCCGCCCTGCT
>JBEKKG010000075.1:0-13962 GCA_050010835.1 Planctomycetota bacterium | reverse complement strand
GTCAGTAAATGTACCGCGGGCGTCCCGCCCGCTCGTGGCAGGCTGGCAGAATCCGAGGGCAAAGGCGGGCGGGACGCCCGCGGTACGCTCTGCCTCGTGCATTTACTGACATGCACCCCGCAGGTTCGTAGAGAGGACCTTTTGACTTGACTTGCGCTCTAATCGGGTCTACTTTCATTTCAGTTTTGCGGGCCTTTGCCAGTAGCGGCTACAGAGCAATGCGTAACACAATCCTGGCAGAAAGGAATGCCATGTCGCGCAAACCTTCCGTACCGGCGTTAGCCAAGTGTCCGACGGGCATCCAGGGTCTGGATGAGGTCACCGGGGGAGGTCTGCCTCGCGGGCGGCCGACGCTGATCTGCGGCTCGGCCGGCTGCGGCAAGACGTTGCTGGCGATGGAATTCCTTGTCAGGGGCATCACCGAGTTCAATGAGCCGGGCGTGTTCATGGCCTTTGAGGAGACGGTCGAGGAGTTGGTCGCCAACGTCGCCTCGCTGGGTTTCGACCTGCAGGGCTTGGTCAAGCGCAAGAAGATGGCGATTGACTTCGTGCGCGTCGAGCGCAGCGAGATTGATGAGACAGGCGAATACGATCTGGAGGGCCTCTTCGTCCGCCTCAACGCCATGATCCAGAGCGTCGGCGCCAAGCGGGTGGTTCTGGACACGATCGAGGCGCTCTTTGCCGGCATCCCCAACGAAGCCATCCTGCGCGCGGAGTTGCGCCGGCTCTTCCGCTGGCTCAAGGACAAGGGCCTTACCGCCGTCATCACCTCCGAGCAGGGCGACAATTCGCTCACCCGCCACGGCCTGGAGGAGTACGTCAGCGACTGCGTGATATTTCTTGATCATCGCGTCCGCAACCAGGTGGCAACGCGCCGGCTGAGGGTGGTCAAGTACCGCGGTTCGTCGCACGGCACCAACGAATACCCCACGCTCATAGACGAGCACGGCCTGTCGGTGTTGCCGATAAGTACGCTGGGGCTGACCTACCCGGTCGGCACTGAGCGCGTCTCCAGCGGTGTGCCGCGGCTGGACGCCATGCTGGGCGGCAAGGGCTACTTCCGCGGCAGCAGCATCCTGGTCTCGGGCATGGCCGGGACGGGCAAGACGAGCATGGCCGCCGCCTTCGTTGACGCCGCCTGCCGCCGGGGCGAGCGCTGCATGTACTTCTCCTTCGAGGAGTCTCCTGATCAGATCATCCGCAACATGGGGTCCATCGGATTCGATCTGCGCAAGTGGGTGGGGAAGGGGCTGCTCCAGTTCCATTCGTTCCGCCCGCAGCTCTTCGGCCTGGAGACGCACCTGGCCAATACGCACAAGCTGGTGAACGATTTCAAGCCCGCCGCCGTGGTGCTGGATCCCGTCACCAACCTCACTCCCATCGGCGACACTGACGAGGTCAAGTCCATGTTGACGCGCCTGATAGACTTCCTGAAGAACCAGCGCGTCACCAGCGTTTACACCAGTCTGACGTTGGGCGGCAACGCCATGGAACAGAGCGAGGCGGGCATCAGTTCGCTGATGGACACCTGGCTGCTGGTCCACGTGTTGGAGTCCGATGGCGAGCGCAACCGCCTGCTGTACATCCTCAAGTCGCGCGGCATGGCCCATTCCAATCAGGTGCGGGAGTTCCGGCTGACGGACCAGGGCATTCAACTGGTGGACGTGTACGTGGGGTCCGGCATGGTGTTGACCGGCGCGGCCCGCATGGCGCAGGAGGCCCGGGACACGGCCCAGTCCGTTGCCGCTCAGCAGGCCGCCGCGCAACGCAGCCGCGAGATGAAGGTGGAGCAGACCACTCTGGCCGCCCAAGTGGAGTCCCTCAAGGTTCGCTTGGGAGACGTCCAGGCGAAGCTGAAGACCACAGGGCAGCTTGACAAGCAACGGCAGCAGGTGTCTCGCAAGGGACGAGAAGACCTGGGCACCGCCCGGCGGGCGGATTAAAAAGGAGTTCTCACCACAGAGGCGCAGAGACACAGAGAGGAAGAATTATAAACAGCAGTTCTCTGTGTCTCTGTGTCTCTGTGGTGAGAAGTAAGAGTTAAAAGGGGTCGAACATGCCACTCTCACCACGCCGCAAGAAGACGCCACCCCGGGCGGCAAGTTCCAACGACAGTTGGAACCTGCGGCTCTACGTTGCGGGCCAGACGCCCAGGGCAGTGACCGCATTTGCGAACCTCAAGAAGCTGTGCGAGGAGCACTTGGCCGGCAAGTACAGCATCGAGGTCATTGACCTGCTCAAGAAACCTCAACTGGCCAAGGGCGACCAGATCGTGGCCGTGCCGACACTCGTGCGCAAGTTGCCCGAACCCGTGCGCAAGATCATCGGCGACCTGTCTAATACGGGGAAAGTCCTGATCGGATTGGACCTGCGGCCCCGGACGTAGGAGAGGCGGAGATGCGGAGACATGGAGACGGGGAGAAGGGGAGAAGGGGATACGGGGATACGGGGATACGGGGAGACGCGGAGACACGGAGAACCGAAGACTTGAAACGGAAACCCAAAGATTCGTCCCAGGCACTGGCCAAGGCCACCACCGCGCGCGCCAAGGGAAAGTACGTGCTGCGGTTGTACGTTACCGGCATTACGCCCAGATCGGAGCGGGCGATCCGCTCGGTGAAGGAAGTCTGCGAAGAGCACCTGAAGGGCCGGTATGAACTGGAGATCATAGATATTTATCAGCAGCCCGGCGCCCTGAAGGAAGATCAGATCATCGTGGCGCCCACGCTGATCAAGAAGCTGCCCCTGCCCCTGCGCCGGCTCATCGGCGACATGGCCAACAAGGAAAGAGTTTTGATCGGGCTGGATTTGAGGACGACGAAATGAGCATGGGAAGCGCCGAACCGGATGGCCATCCGAGCCGCGAGCCTCCTCCGAGCCGCGCGCGTAAGCAAGCGGTCCGCTCACTTACGGTCGCGGCTCCGAATGAGAAGGCCGCCGGGCGGACGCCACAGGAAGAGATCGCGGAACTGCGGGCGCAACTCGCGGAGGCCGAGGAAACGCTGCGGGCCATCCGCGAGGGCGAGGTAGACGCCATCGTCGTTTCCGACAGCCGGGGGGAGCGGATCTTCTCCCTGACCGGGGCGGAGCAGATCTATCGCCTGATTGTCGAGACGATGAAGGAGGCGGCCGTCACGCTCACCTGCGACGGCACCATTCTGTTCGCCAACGCCCAGTTCGGGCAGTTGGTCAAGCGGCCGATAGACGGCATCCTGGGCCACCCGCTGACGGAGTTCATCGCCCCCGATAATCGTGTGGCAGTCGGGGCACTGCTCGCCCGCAGCCGCACAGAGCCGGTAAAGCAGCGCCTGGTCTTCCAGGCTTTCGATGGCGCCGCCGTGCCCGCTCATATTTCCTCCAACGTCCTTGACCAGCCCAGTGGCACGAGCATCTGCATCGTCGCAGCCGACCTGACGGACCTGGAGAATTCCACCGAATTGATCCAGCAACTGCGCCGCCAGCAGGAGGCCCTGCAGGACGCCGATCGCCACAAGGACGAGTTCCTCGCTATGCTCGGCCACGAACTGCGCAATCCGCTGGCGCCGATCGCCAACGCCGTGGACCTGCTCCGCCGCGCGGGAGCGGCCAATGAGATGCAGCGGCGCGCGCACGAGATGATGGACCGGCAACTCAGGCACCTCGTACGCCTGGTTGACGATCTCCTGGATGTCTCGCGCGTCTCGCGCGGGAAAATTCTGCTGCGCAAGGAAGTGCTCGATCTGGCCTCGCTGGTCCACACTGCCGCGGAGGACTGCCGTCCACTTCTGGAGTCGAACGGCCTGCAGCTCGAGATATCGCTATTGAACATGCCGCTGTGGATCGAAGGCGATCAGGCCCGCATTATGCAGATCATTGGCAACCTCCTCGCCAACGCCGGCAAGTTCACCCCGAAGGGCGGCCGGGTTTCGGTGAAAGTGAAAGCCGCTGCCAAGGGTACCGCCTGCATAACGGTCACCGATACGGGAGAGGGCATTGAGGCGCGACTGCTGCCGCATATTTTCCTGCCCTTTCACCAGGGCGCGCGCAGCCTGAAAACTCCGCGCAGCGGTCTGGGCCTCGGGCTCGCCCTGGTCAAGGGACTGGCCGAATTGCACGGCGGCAGCGTGCGGGCCAGGAGTTCCGGGCCGGGCAAAGGTGCGCAACTCATCGTCACGCTCCCACTGCACCCGCCGCCGCAGCCCGCCGGCCCTCCACCGCCTGCGCCGGTTCAGGGGTCCGCTATAGCGCCTCGCCGCGTGCTGCTGATCGAGGACAACAGCATGGTGGTAGAGGGCCTGCAGATGCTGCTGCAAGAGGAAGGCCACACGGTGGAAAGCACCCGCACTGGCAGCGAAGGCATCGAGAAGGCGAAGGCGTTCAAGCCTGAACTGGTGATCTGCGATATTGACCTCGGCGGCGGCATGGACGGCCATGCTGTGGCCCGGGCGTTACGGCAGGAGCCGGAAGTAGCCAAGGCGTACATGGTGGCGTATTCCGGCTACGGGCAGGAATCGGACAGACTGGCGAGCTTAGCGGCTGGTTTTGACGAGCATCTGCGGAAACCGATCCGCATAGAGGACTTGCGGCGCGTTTTGTCGCAGCTTCCCGCAGCACCGGTATGAGTGAGCCCTGTAGCGCAGGCTTCCAGGCTGCACCGTGCAGGCAAGATGCCTGCGCTACGCCGTTGAGTGGACCCTGTAGCGCAGGCTTCCAGCCTGCACCGTGCAGGCAAGATGCCTGCGCTACGCCGTAGCGTAAGCCCTGAGCTTCAGAACCAATGTGCTGCGGGCCAGTCTGAGTACCTTTGCCGCCTCACTTTTATTGCCAGCGCAATTCTTCAACACCTGCAGAATGTGGCGCCGCTCCACGTCCGCCAACGCTAGAGAGTCCCGCCCGTTGCCGTCGCTGGACACGGGAAAATAGAGTTCCTCGGCTTGGATCTCGTTTCCAGAGGCAAAGATTACGGCCTGATCCATCAGCGAACGCAATTCGCGCACATTGCCTGGCCAAGTGTAGTCCAGCAAGCGCTCCTCGGCGAGGGGGGTTAACGTACGCGTCCATTTGCTGGCGAGCCCGACGAAGTGGCGTGCCAGTGGGATGATGTCCTCGCGCCGCTCGCGCAACGGCGGCACGACCAGCATCACCGTCACCAGACGGTAATACAGATCCTCGCGAAACTGATTCGCCTTGCAGCGTTCCCGCAAGTCCTTATTCGTGGCGCAGATAATGCGCGGATCTACAGGTATATCCTTGTCGCCGCCCACAGGACGGACGACTTTCTCCTGAATCGCGCGCAACAACTTCGTCTGGTGGTCATAAGCCAGATCGCCAATCTCATCGAGGAACAACGTGCCGCCGTCCGCCTCCACAAAAGCGCCCTTGCGATCCCTGTCGGCTCCGGTGAACGAGCCTTTCTTGTGTCCGAACATCTCGGACTCGAACAGGTTCTCCGGAATCGCCGCGCAGTTTCGGGCCACGAAGGTCTTGTTCGCCCGCGGCGACTGCTGGTGCAGCAACAGCGCGATGCACTCCTTGCCACTTCCAGTTTCGCCCTGAATAAGGATTCCTGCGTAACTGGCTGCGGCCTTCTTGACACGATCCAACAGGCCTAACATGGAAGGAGCTTCAGCAATTATCTGGCCACCCGGACCGCTGGACAGAACGCTTTTTAGCTTCAGCTCGGCATCCCGCAAGGCTTCCTGCGCCTGTTTGTGCTCGGTCATGTCACGGATAACGCCTGTGGCGTATTCCTTGCCTTGCCCGTGGAACCGCGTGAAACTGACGCTGAGGCTGATTCTCGCGCCGGTCTTGTGCGCCCCGGACAACTCCAAACATTGGGCTGACGCGGTCTTGGCGTCTTGCTGGAGTATGTCCTTGCGGTGGGGAAACGCCGGGATGAGCACCGGCAGTCGTTGCCCCAGCAACTCGGCCGGCGTGTAACCGAAAACACGCTCCGCAGCTCTATTCACAAACAGAATTGTGAGATCGTTGTCAATCGTTACGAGCACGTCGGAGATGGTGTCGGCCAGAAGGCGGTAGCGTTCTTCACACTCACGCAACGCCGCCTTTAGCTCGGCCGGCGTCAGGTCCGCAGAACTTCGGGCGGGACTCAACTTACTAGGCGGTCTATTCATGACACTCAAGAACCCAGCAACCCATATTTAATTCTACACCGTAGACTGACGCTGTCAAGTGCCGGATGCCTGATTTTCGGTGGGTCAATGCTGATTTTAATGCAGTTCTAACTTGAACTGAACCGTCCCGTCGGCTGATATCCGAGAACTTGACCCTCGGGCCGCTGAGCGGCACATTCAGGGCCGGCGGAGCCCGCCTGGCATATCAAAGACACAGTCCATTGCTGGAGTGGCCTAAAACTTGCGCCCTTACCATTGGGGCGCTATACCACGGCTGCAAGTTGTCCCTGCCGGTGGATGCCTGTTGGCAACGAGCGGCTGGGTTAAGCGAAGGCGGAGCGCAATCTGGGGATGCACCTTCTTGTTGTAGACGATGACCCCGCAGTACCGGTGCTCATCACTGAGGCTCTGGAGGCGTGCGGCCATTCCGTGGTGACAGCCACGAATGGCGCCGAGGCGCTTGTGGCCTTCCAGAAGGAAGTCTTCCGCCTCGTCATCACCGATTGGCAGATGCCCGAGATGGACGGCCCGGCGTTGTGCCGCGCCATCCGCTCATCGCGGTCGCCGGGCCATACGTACATTATCATGCTGACCGCCCTTCACGGGGCCGACAAGGTGGTGTCGGGCCTGGACGCCGGCGCTGACGATTACCTCACCAAGCCCTTCGCGCCGGAAGAACTCTGTGCGCGCGTGCGCGCCGGCGAGCGGCTTTTGGCCATTGAAACGCGCAACCTGGTGCTGCGCGCGCTGGCCGAACTGGTCGAGTTCCGCGACAACGAGACAGGCGAGCACATCAAGCGGGTGCAGCATTACTCGCGGGTGCTGGCGCAGCACCTCTGCGACCACCAGGGGTTCCGGGGACACGATCCCGATTTCCAAACGGCCGGAAATCGGGTCATGTCCCCGGAACCTCAAGTCAACGCTGGTTTTGTCCAATTAGTGCATGAGACCAGCGCCCTGCACGACGTCGGTAAAGTGGCAATACCTGACGCCATCCTGCGCAAGCCGGGCAGGTTGACGCGCGAGGAGTTCGAGGTGATGAAAACGCACGCGGCCATCGGCCGCCGCTTCTTCAGCGGCCTGCTCAAGGAATCGCCCGGCGCGCCGTTCCTGGAGATGTGCCGTGACATCGCCGGCGGCCACCACGAACGCTGGGACGGCGCCGGCTATCCTGAAGGTTTGAAGGGCGCGGCGACGCCGCTGGCAGCGCGCATCATGCTCCTCGCGGACGTCTATGACGCGCTGACCTCGGAACGCTGCTACAAGAAAGCCATGACTCACGAGGAGGCCAAGAAGATCGTCCTCGACGGCGCGGGCGCGCACTTCGACCCGGCCGTTGTGGCGGCCTTTCAGGCGCAGGAAGAAGCATTCCGCGAAACCGCAAAGGCATCCCGGCCATGAAAGGAAAAGCGCATGGCTGGGTATAGGGCGAAAGGGCAATTTGCATGAACAAGTCTCCGGCGAAAGACAAAATCGTTGTGGCCCTGCGGCCCGAAAGAGCCGAGCGCAGGGCGACAGAACATGGCTTGGCAGAAGCCGGTAAAGCACTGGAGATAATTAGAACATCCCAAGATGAAGCCCGCGAATACGCCGAGAGCGTCATCAACACCGTGCGTGAACCCTTGATCACGCTGGATCAAGATTTAAGGGTGGTATCAGTCAGCCGTTCCTTCTATGACTTCTTTAAGGTATTACCTGAAGAGACCGTGGGACAGCTTATCTATGACCTGGGCAATAAACAGTGGGATATCCCTAAGCTGCGGGAACTGCTGGAGACCATCCTTCCCAAAAAGGCCACCTTTGATAACTATGAGGTGGAACACGATTTTGCTGCCATTGGCCGGCGCATAATGCTCTTGAATGCCCGGCAGATTCACAGGGTGCTGGGAAAAGAGCGGATCATTCTTCTGGCCATCGAAGACATCACCGCGCGCAGGGAGATAGAGAAGGGGCTGGAAAGAGTCCGCACGGAACTGGCAGCAACCAAAGTATCTGAAGATGAAGCCCGCGAATACGCCGAGAGCATCGTCAACACCGTGCGTGAACCCTTGATCGCTCTGGACCAGGATTTGAGAGTGGTCACAGTCAGCCGTTCCTTCTATGACTTCTTTAGGGTAAAACCTGAAGAGACCGTGGGACAGCTTATCTATGACCTGGGCAATAAACAGTGGGATATTCCCAAGCTGCGCGAACTGCTGGAAACCATCCTTCCCCAAAAGGCCACCTTTGATAACTATGAGGTCGAACACGATTTTGCTGCCATTGGCAGGCGCATAATGCTCTTGAATGCCCGGCAGATTCAAAGAGTGCTGGGGAAGGAACGGATCATCCTCCTGGCCATCGAAGACATCACCGAGCGCAGGGAGATAGAGAATGGGCTGGAAAAGGCCCGTAAAGAACTGGAAGTAATCAAAATATCCGAAGATGCTGCCCGCGAATACGCCGAGAGCGTCATCAATACCGTGCGTGAACCCTTAATCATTCTGGACCAAGGTCTAAGAGTAGTCACAGTCAGCCGTTCCTTCTATGACTTCTTTAAGGTTAAACCTGAAGAGACCGTGGGACAGCTTATCTATGATCTGGGCAATAAACAGTGGGATATCCCCAAGCTGCGGGAACTGCTGGAAACCATCCTTCCCCAAAAGGCCACCTTTGATAACTATGAGGTTGAACACGACTTTGCCGGCGTTGGCAGGCGCATAATGCTTTTGAATGCCCGGCAAATTCAAAGAGTGTTGGGGAAGGAACGGATCATCCTCCTGGCCATCGAGGACATCACCGAGCGCAAGCAGGTGGAGGCGGCAATCCAACAACTAAACGCCGAGTTGCAGCAGCGCGCCGCCCAGATTCAAGAGGCGAACAAGGAACTGGAGTCCTTCTCCTACTCAGTGTCGCACGACCTGCGTGCCCCCCTGCGCCACATTGACGGTTACACGGACCTGCTCAAGAAGCACCTGGCCGGCAAGCTGGACGACAAAGGCCAGCACTACATGAAGAGCATCGCGGAGTCGGCCAAACAGATGGGCCAACTCATTGACGACCTGCTCGTTTTCTCCCGCATGGGCCGGGCCGAACTGCACCAGGACAACGTCAGCCTGAAGCAACTTGCCGAGGAGGCACGGGAGGGCATGAAGCAGGACCTGCAGGGCCGTGACATCGCCTGGAAGATCGGCGGCCTGCCGGAGGTGCGCGGCGACAGGGCCATGCTGCGCCAAGTCTTCGCCAACCTTCTGGGCAACGCCGTCAAGTACACGCGCACGCGCGCGAAGGCGGAGATTGAGGTGGGGTGCCAGAACGGCGCGGATGAGACTGTCGTTTTCGTGCGCGATAACGGCGTAGGTTTTGACATGCAGTACGTGGGCAAGCTCTTCGGCGTCTTCCAGCGCCTGCATAACGTGGCGGACTTCGAGGGCACGGGCATCGGCCTGGCCAACGTGCGGCGCATCATCCTGCGCCATGGCGGCCGGACCTGGGCGGAAGGCGCGGTGAACCAGGGGGCGACATTGTACTTCTCGTTGCCACGAGAGGGAACAGAGCGAGGAAGGGGAACAGAGCCGCGACCGTGAGGGAGTCCCGAAGCCTCGGGACTTGCTTACGCGCGCGGCTCGGAGAAAGGAAGGGACGGCATGGACTCGTTGCGTCGTATTCTCTATGCGGACGACAACCCGAAGGATGTCGAATTAACGTTGGAGGCGCTCTCGGAACACAACCTCGCCAACCAGGTCGTGGTCGTCACGGATGGTGCGGAGGCGCTGGACTATCTCTGTTGCCAGGGCAAGTACAAGCTGCGCCCGCCGGGCAATCCGGCCGTGGTGCTGCTGGACATTAAGATGCCCAAGGTGGACGGACTGGAGGTCTTGCGCAAGATCAGGAGCGACGAGAAGCTCAAGACGATCCCGGCGGTCATCCTGACTTCTTCGCGCGAGGAGAAGGACCTGATCGAAGGCTACAAGCTTGGCGTCAACGCGTACGTGGTCAAACCCGTGAACTTCGCGGACTTCGTGGCGGCAGTGAAGACGCTGGGCATCTTCTGGGCGCTCTTCAATGAACCGCCGCCGGCGACGCGGTGAATTATCCGGGTTAGCAAATCCGAGGAACACTGAGCCATGCAGCCACCATTGCGTATTCTGCATCTGGAAGACAGCCCCAACGACGCCGAGTTGATCCAGGCACGGCTCGCCGGCGATGGCGTAGCCTTCGAGGCCGTCACTGTTGCCACCCGCGCGCAGTATCTTGGCGCGCTGGAAGGCGGCGGCTTCGACATCATCTTCAGCGATTACAGCCTCCCCGACTTCGACGGCCTCTCCGCGCTCAAGTTGGCGCAGGAACACTGTCCGAACGTTCCAGTCATCATCGTCTCCGGGGCGATTGGAGAAGACTTGGCGGCAGAACTGCTGAGGGACGGTGCTCGTGACTATGTGCTCAAGGATCGCCTCGCGCGCCTGGCGCCGGCGTTGCAGAGAGTGCTTCGGGAGGCGGAGGAACACGCCAAACGGGAGGAGGCGGAGCGCAAACTGTGGATCAAAGACGCCGCCATCGCCTCCTCCATCAACGGCATTATCCTCGCGGATCTCGACGGGCGGATCACCTACGCTAACAAGGCGGCGCTGGCGATGAGCGGCTACACCGAGGCCGAAGTCGTTGGCCTTGACTTGGTCCCGCTGGCGCAGGACCGGAAGCGCGGCGAGGAAGCCCAGACCGAGCTGCGCCGCGTCGGCTGTTGGGTGGGCGAGATGGCCGCGCGGAAGAAGGATGGCGGCATACTGCATGTCAACCTGTCCGGCAACCTCGTCTATGGCGCCGACAACAAGCCCCTGTGCCTCATGTTTTCCTTCCAGGACATCACTGCGCACCGGAAACTGGAACGCCAACTCCAGCAGATCGAGAAACTCGAGTCCATCGGCAAACTTGCCGGCGGCGTGGCCCACGACTTTAACAACATACTCTCCGTTGTCCTGGGCTACAGCCAGATGGCTCTGCAGAAGATGACCTTGGACGACCCGTTGCGCAAGAAGTTCGAAGCCGTGCTCCGGGCCGGTGAACGCGGCGCGGCGCTGGCGCGGCAGCTTCTGATCTTTAGCTGCAAACAAGCCGTCGAGCCGCATGTAATCAGCCTCAACGCGGTGGTCACCGATTTCGACAAGATGCTGCGCCGGCTGATTGGCGAGGACATCAAGGTGACGCTGGCCCTGGCGCCCGACGCCGGATGCATCCGCGCTGATGCCGGACAGATCGAGCAGGTCATCATGAACCTGTGTGTCAACGCCCGCGACGCCATGCCGCGGGGCGGCGAACTGTTCATCAAGACGGCCAACGTGACGCTGGACGAGGCGTATGCCAGAGTGCACCCCGGCGTTGGGCTTGGCCCCCACGTCATGCTGGCTGTCAACGACACCGGCAGCGGTATGTCATCCGACGTGGTCATGCACATTTTCGAGCCGTTCTTCACCACCAAGGAACCGGGCAAGGGCACGGGCCTGGGGCTATCCGTCGTCTATGGCATCGTTAAACAGTTCGGCGGCAGCATCGCTGTCTACAGCGAACTGGGCCACGGCACGGTGTTCAAGGTCTACTTCCCATGTTTGGACTCGACAGCGCAGACATCGGGATTGCGTAAAGCAGTGGCTGTTCCGGAGGCGCATGGCGAGACGGTGCTGGTGGTGGACGACGAAGCGGACATCAGAAGCTTGGTGCAGGAGACGCTCCAGGATCTCGGCTACACAGTGCTGGTGGGCGCAGGGCCGCAGGACGCGCTACATTTGGCCGAGACCCATACGGGACCACTGCACCTTCTGCTGACCGATGTGGTGATGCCGGAGATGAGCGGCAAGGAACTGGCCGAACGAGTGAAGGCCAAGCACCCACAGGCCAAGGTGCTCTTCATGTCCGGCTATACGCATAATGTGATGCTGGACCACGGCGTGGACGGAAAAACACCGGCGTTCGTCGAGAAACCCTTCATGCCGGCGGCGCTGGCCACGAAGGTGCGCGAGGTGTTGGGCGGATGACACCCCGTGGGAAAACCGGCGGCGTTTCGACTTGGGACGTGGTGGTGCTAACTAAAGGAGCAGTGTCATGGCCACGATTGCGCTCGTTGATGATGACCCAGAGGTACTGGGTTTCTACACGGAAGTGCTCGCGGAAGCCGGACACCAGGTACACCCGTTCACCACCGGCAGGGAGGCCGCGCGGGCGTGTGTCGAGTGCCGCTTTGCCATGGTCATCTGCGATGTCAACATGCCCGATATTGATGGCACTCAGTTGATGCAAACTATCCGAGCCCAACGTCCCCACATGCCCTTCATCTTCATCTCCGGAAATCCGGCTCACCATTTCACCCAGGCGATAATGGGCGCTGACCGTTTCTTCGTGAAAGCAGACAACCCGGACGTGTTACTGCGCATGGTAGAGAGTGTTCTGCAGGTGAAGGGCGTGGACGCCGGAAGCTCGGAAACCGACAAGCAGGCCGTCGTGGGCGAGGAGCAATGATGACGAACGACGGGCTGAAGGGGAGAAGCCTTTCATGCCGGCGGCGCTGGCCACGAAGGTGCGCGAGGTGTTGGGCGGATGAATGAAGCTCAAGAACTGTATGCGAGGCTGGTGCGGGAGCACGGCGACCCGCCGGTGCTGGGGAACGTGCTGCTCAGTAAGGCGCTGGGCACGGGCGGGATGGGGACAGTCTTCAAAGGTTTCCATCTGCGCCTTTCCATTCCAGTGGCCGTCAAGATCATGCCTTCTTCACCGCAGGGTGCGCAGATGCCACTGCAGGGCGAGGCACAAGCCAGCGCGCGCGTCAATCACCCGAACGTCGTGCGCGTGTACGATCTGGGCAGGGAAGGCGACTTCTTCTTCATGATCCAGGAGTATGTGGAGGGGAAGACAGCGGCGGAACTCGTGTGTGAGGCCGGTAACGGCAAGATGCTGAGCGAACATACAGTGCTGAGTGTCGGCTGCGACATTGCGCGCGGGCTGGCGGCCATCCATGCCGCAGGCTACCTGCACCACGATGTCAAACCGGGCAACATCATCATCTCCTCCAAAGATGACGTGGCCAAACTGCTCGACCTGGGCATCGCCGAACGCTGGGAGCAGGCGGCGGCCCACGTGGGACAGACTTCCAGCCTGTCTGGCCGCCAGGATGGCGGTCCTGCTTTGGGCCAGCCGGCGCAGGCCGTCAGCGTGGAAGGCACGCCGGGGTATATCGCCCCTGAGCGCGTCAGGGGCTTGGCGGGGAAACCAGCGTCCGACCTCTACGGCCTGGGCGTGACACTCTACGAGATGCTCACCGGGAAATTCGCGTACGGGGCTGAAACACTATCCACATTGCTGGCGCAGCAACTCACGCGCGAACTGCCCGATATCCTCACGCTGCGTCCGCAGCTTAGTCCCGCGACAGCACGCGTCGTGCAGCAGTGCGTGAAGATAAACCCGAACGAACGCTTCCCCGACGCCAACACGTTGCTGCACGAACTGGCGAAAGCCTTGCAGGCGCTGGAACCGCCGCGTGCCGCCCCTCACCCCACCCTCTCCCCAGTGGGGAGAAGGCAGGGTGAGGGGGCGCCGGCCTTGCTCCCGGCCGGCGTGGTCTGCGTGGACGATGACCCCGAGGTGGGCGGGTTCCTGCGCGACACGCTGGAGGACGCGGGCTTCCGCGTACGCTTCTACGCCGATCCCCAGGCCGGCCTGCGGGGCATCCTGGAAGAGCCGCCGGACGTCGTGATCACTGACATTCACATGCCGGGCCTCAGCGGCTACGAGGTGTGCACGGCGATCCGGGCCGCACCGAGCGTTATGGAAGTCCCGGTGGTGTTCCTCACCAGCGATCCGAATCTTGAAGCGGCCGGACTGG
>JBEKKG010000074.1:0-13975 GCA_050010835.1 Planctomycetota bacterium | reverse complement strand
CCTGTTTCACTCGAAATGCCCTCCGGGTTTCGACAGACATCTTGACCGATATCTGTCAGACGCCTCTGAAGGAGCGGCATTTCGAGTTTTTTCAGGCTTTCAACGCACTTGTTCAGGGATTAGTTCCCCAAGTGTCTTATGCAGGAATGCCAACGTTTCAGACGATACTGCGTTTGGAACCGGGAAGGACACAATCTCCCGCTTGTTAAGATTCCGACAATCCGAGTTTATGATGTTGTACCAATAGAAAAGCGACGTTGAAAGGCAAGCAAGGCATAGTTCGGAGGTTTGGCGGTCGCGGAACGTCAATATTTTCATCTCTGAAGGCGCGCGGCTTCCTCGGCTATCCCGGACTTCTGGGACGAAATCGAGCATTTGCAGAAAAAAGGAAACCTTGCGCGTGTAATATATCTCTGTATTGCCGCCCTTACATAGAAGGGAGCCGATGTCTTTGCCGCAACTTCGTAACTTACCAAGGATCGCCAACTCTAGCGAGGAACTCAGTTTCGGCAGAGATGATTCAAAAGCCGCTATCGGCTTCATTGGGTCGATGAGCTGATAGACCGGAAACCTCTGGAAGAGCAAGGTGCGTTCAGCGGTATACCATTTCAGGTATTTGCCTGCAAACGCGCCAGCAGGCCGCAGACGCCGTTCCTTCCTTGCAAGTACGATCTCAAGACGCTTGTCTACGCCCTCAAAAAGGCGAGCCGGATGTGCATCACCAGACCAATTGCTCACAAACAGGGGCCATGTCTGAGAATAGTAGAGCTGCTGCAATGACTTGAAACCATCGACAGAGAAACAACTCATTGGCACTATGAAACCCATTCTACCAGAAGGACGCGCGAGGAAGACAGATCGTTCAAGCACATAGGCGTACAGATCCCCACACTCTTTCGCCTGGTACCCGCTGACGTGGTACTGGGAGACGCTCTTCATTTCGACGTAAGGAGGGTTCCCGATGATGACATCGATCCCGCCGCGTGCGATAATCCCGTAGAACTCGCTGAACCAATGGAATGGTTGATGCGAGCGGAGCCAGTTTGTGTATGGCGTAGGACAGGCATCTTGCCTGTCCCTTTCAACTACGGGGACAGGCGGGACGCCTGTCCTACAGTGGACGCCGTACTCCGCAGCAAGGTAACGGTTCAATTTCGCGTTGAGGTCGTCGAGGTACTTGCGCAGTTCAGCCTTGACCTTCGCTGCTAGAACGCTTTCGGGGGCGAGCACCGTCTGGCATTCGCGGAACTTGGCAAATGCCTGATCGCAAATGCGTGCCTCCTCCTCGATAGCCGCAACCTCATCTTTCTCCTCGACAAAGCCGAGTTTGTGCGTCTCACCCGCCTTTACCTTTAGCGTCTTCCTTACATCGTCAAGCGTGGCGAACCCGACCAACGTGTTGCCGGCGCGGATGTTGAAGTCAATGTCCGGCAGCGGCTCAATCTGGTCTGAGCGCTCGACTTGGGCGACAAGCTTGAGGAAGAGCCGCAGTTTGCAGATTTCGACCGCCTCTTCCATGATGTCCACGCCATAGAGGTTGTTGAGGATGATGGACTTGTAGATGAAGTACTTGCGGTTGGGGTGCTTGGCCACGCGGTCCAGCACGTCTCGGAACGTAGGACAGGCATCTTGCCTGTCCGCGTTGACAGGCTGGACAGGCGGGACGCCTGTCCTACATTCCGCCTCGAAAACTTCCATGCGGTCCAGGCAGGCTTCGTACAGGGTTTCCAGGATGTTCAGGGCGGCAAACAAGAAGGCGCCCGAGCCGCACGTGGGGTCCAGGACCGTTACCTGCTCGATGGCGTGCCAGAAGGCCCGCAGCAATTCCGGCCCCTCGCAGTTCTCGATTACGTCCTGGGCGAACTGCTCGATGTCCAGGTTAAGCGTGATGAGGTCATTGATGTCCCGGACCTCGCCGCGGGCAAGCTTGGCGCGCAGTTCCAGGCAGCGTTTGCGGCGCTCAATGTACTCGCGCCAGGTCTCTGTGGGCAGGGCAAGGTTGGCCCCGTCCGGTCCGGGTACGACTGCTTGGTGGAGATTGTAGTCCCGGTTGAACATGCGCGCATTAGGGTCTTTCATGCCTGTGCGGACGAACTCCGGCAGCGCCGTTTCCGGGATGATCTGGCTCGCGCCGTCTATCACGCCGCGCCGCACCGCCGGGTAGATGTAGCGGTCGGGATCGGCCGCAAGCAGCCGCCAGAAGGTAGGACAGGCATCTTGCCTGTCCGGTTGTCTAACCGGGGCTGCCGGGACAGGCGGGACGCCTGTCCTACAACGGAATCCATCTTTCAGGCCGGCGGTGACCGGGTTTGAGGCGATGTACTCGCAAAAATGGGCGAGTTCCTCTTCACTCCGAACGATGTGATCGTAAGATTCATCCTGCCAGACACGGCCAGTATGTCCGCACGCCTTATTGATTTGCTTCGCGGTGAACGACTTCCAGGAATGGAGAATGCTGGAAAGATCCTGCCCTGGAAGGGGCGTGACCAAAAGATGCACGTGGTTGGGCATTATGACGCAATCGCCCAACTGATACCTTTGGCCATCAAAGTATTTCAGCGCTCTTTCAACGATATCTGCGGCGTTGGGGTCGCGCAGGAGGCAGGCACCATGACCGGCGTGCAGGTACGCCTCAAAGCACGTTGCGAGCAACTTTCTCTGCTCCAATGTGTCTTGGCCGGTTTTCTTCTGGATTGCCGCGCGCGCGGACTCCCATTCCGCAAGAGCGCCGGCAGGCAATGAGTCTCCCAAGCGAAAAGTTATAAAGTAGGTGGCCCCCGGCACGTACCAATGGGGGAGATGGCGTTGCGCAATTGTAGGACAGGCATCTTGCCTGTCCCCGTGTGTAGGACAGGCATCTTGCCTGTCCCCGTGTGTAGGACAGGCATCTTGCCTGTCCGGTTGTTTAACCGGGACAGGCTGGACAGGCGGGACGCCTGTCCTACACGCCGCGTCAAAAAGGAACGGGATGACTGTGTTGCGGCTGATGTAGCCGGTAATGTCTTCCTTGGTGTAGTAGGCGCCCATCTGCTTCTGGTTGATGTACTTCTCAAAGATGTAGCCCAGCACGTCAGGGTTTATCTCGTTGTCCTTGCGCAGCGGGCGCTCGTCCAAGTGCCAGTGGTAGCGGTCGAAGAACTCGAAGAGGCGCTCGAAGGCGGCATCGGCGATGGCGATAGTGCGGCCGTGTAGTTCTTCAATCTGGTGCTTGAGGAACAGACCGCCGTTTAGATACGGGACTTTGCCGAGAAGTTTGTTGACCTTCTCCCCGCGGTCCGATTCGGTTTTGGCGAATCCCTCGAAGAAAAGCGGGCAGAGAAAATCGCTGTAGAACTTGTCTTTGCCGCGCGCTTTGCTGGCAGCGAGCTTGTCGCGCAGGTAGTCTTGATTGCCGTCCAGAAAACCTTTCTTCTGGATGAAATAGATGAACATCAGGCGGTTGAGCATGACGGAGACATACCAGCGCTGCATGTCCGCCTCGGGAATGCCTTTGAGGAACTTCAGGAAGGCAGCGTGTTCCCCCTGGAAGTATTCATAGAACCGCTTGGTGACCTTCTCAATGTCAAAGCCTGCGCGGACGCCTCCGGTCACGCCCGTAAGGGTGAGCGTGGCCTCTTCTTCCAGGCCGAACGCAATAGCTTGGAGCTTTTGGACCAAGGCGTCCCCGGGCTGGTCCCGGTGGAATGTGTGCTCCCGGCATGCGGAGGGCTTGCCAGGCTCACGCTTGACCCACTGCCAGACCTGGGTGGTCTTGGCGGCATCGGTGAAGATAAGCAAGTGCTCGCGTGCGGATTTGGTGACTTGGTGGTCTATCTTGCGGCGAGTGGGATAATCAGGGATGCCGCTGTCACTGTTCGCAGCCGCGACATAGGCCACCATGCCGCGCTTCTGGGCCGCGGGGGCCAGGGTGTAGGTCCGGTTCTCTACGGCAACGTCCAGGACCGTGCTGTAACAGTCCCAGCCAAGCTCCTCAACAAAGAGCTTGGCGAAATCGAAGTCTTTCAAGCACTGCCGAACGCGGGCCAGGTTTAGCTGCATAGGCAAATGTCCTTCCGGGCAAACCGGCAACTGAGGCGATCCAGGGGATCGCCCTACAACCGGGACAGGCTGGAAGCCTGTCCTACGGAGCGGAAAGCCCCAGCGAGCAGATGATCCGCGGCTCCTGGGACTCTTCCTCGTCGTGTTTCAGGCAGAGGCGGCCGTCTTCCCGCAAATTGACCACCAAGCCGGCCAAGTCCTCATCCGAAACGCCGCTGCGAAGTTGGCGGTTGAGGGTGTCCGTTGCGGCTTGGCGCAGCGGATACTTGTAGATTTCCTCGATGGCCTTGAGCATCTCCGCGTAAGTGGGGCTGTGCTCAAAGAGCGTGCCCTTGGATTGTCCCGCGAGCCGCTTGAGCCGTTCATAGCAACGGAAGCGCGCCCCGGAGGGCCGGCCAAGCTGCCCGCCGATGTTCTTGTCTTCACGAATGATCAGGTCCACGCCTTTCTTCACCAAGACATGATGTTCGGGCAGGCGCGGAAGGGCCGGCGTGTCCGGCTGGCACTCGGCGGCCTTGAGAATGGTGAACTGCGACTCGGTAACGCTGCCGCCCTTCTTGTCCATCCAGGCCAGGGCGTCGTTGGCGTCAGCCGTGCGCAGGTACACCAGCACGCCTTCGGGCTGGCTGCCTGTGGGCCTGTGCGGCTTGGTGGAGTAGACCACGTTGGGCAGGGACGGGATGATTTTCTCCAGCTTGGGGTCGCGGTCTAGGGCGTTGCGCCAAATCTGATAGGCGTAGGAAGCCAGGTCCACTTCGGTGTCTTCGTCCCCGTCAAGGATGCCGGACTTCTCGGTGAACAGGTCGCGGACCACCTGATCGTTCCGGTCGTCCTCAAAAAAGGCTTCATCGGTCCCGACGACTTCGGCGTTTTCCTGGAGGCGCTGGCGCACACGGGCGCGGAGGCGAATGATCCGCTCCACTCCGTCGGCCGGCAGGAAGGAGTAGCACAAAATCTTTTCGGACTTCTGGCCGATGCGGTCCACGCGGCCGACGCGCTGGACAAGGCGGATAATGGCCCAAGGCAAATCGAAATTGACGACAATGGCGCAGTCCTGAAGGTTCTGGCCTTCGCTGAGTACGTCCGTGGCGACCAGGACGCGAAGCTCCTTTGTAGGACAGGCATCCTGCCTGTCCCCGTTGACAGGCTGGACAGGCGGGACGCCTGTCCTACAGACGCCGTCCGGGGTTTTGAATTCGGGTTTGTTGTTGCTGACGGGGCTGAAGTGCCACGCAAGGTCTGTGGGGTTGGACGATTCCCCCGTCACGCCGGAAAGGGCCAGGATGCCCCTCGCCTTAAGTTGCTTTTCCAAGTAGCGGACGGTATCGGCGAACTGTGTGAAGACGAGGACCTTATCCTTGGGGTGCTTCTTGGCCAGCAGGCCAGCCAGTGCGTCCAGCTTCGTATCCTTGGCCGGGTCCCATTGGCCGCAGCGTTTCAGGACCTTCAGGAGGGCCGAGGCGTCGGATTGGAGGTCTTTGGACAGTTCCGGCACGAACACATCGGCCCGCAACCACTTGAAACGCCGCTGGTAACGCTTGGCGTAGTCTTCGTAAACCTTGGAGGCGCGGGCCTTGAACTGTTCGGAGGACTGCAAAGACTCTTCTTCGGGCTGCTCCTCTTCGCCGTTGCCCTCGCCGTTCTCAGCGTAGAGGCCGCTTTCGTCTTCATCGGAAACCCTGGCGTCGAGGAGGCCCATATCCTGCGTGCCAATCGGCAGGGGCAGGCCCTTCTCAATAGCGTGGAGGTACACGAAGTTGCGCAGGATGTGCCGCTCTATGGATTGGATGAAGGCGTATCCGCTGCTCTCCAAGCGCTTGAAGATGTTGGTGCGGCAGAAGCCCATCAAGCGCTTTCCCGCGCGCGACAGGTTTACGATCAGTTGCGCCTCGGCCTGCGTCGGCGGCGTGTGGGGCGCAGGGGCCACGTAGTTCCCCAGACCGTAGCGCGGAAGGGTCAGGGCGTTGATCGTGTTCACCACCTCGGGGGCGTAGAGCCGGCCGTACTGGTCGTTGGCGTCTTTCTCGTTGATGGCGAACTTTGCCTTCTTCGGGTGACGAACCCGGAAGAACTCCTTCGTGCCGTCCTGGAACGTGAGATACTTCCTTCCGGTCGCCGGGTCGGTCTGGGCATAGTTGTCCTTGATGAAGCTCCAGGTGCGGCGCACCAGGTACAGGCGCATGAGATCGCGCCAATCGTCCGCGTGCTCGCTCTTTTCAAACGCGGCCAGCGAGCGCAGCGGGCACTGGTGCCGGCGAACGAACTCGGTTTCACCCAGTTCCCGCAGCAGCTTCTCAGGGCGGATTCCAATGTCTTTGTCTTCGGCGACGAAGAGCCGGAGCTGGTTGGACAAGTCAAGGTAGGTCTTGTTGTACGGCGTCGCGGAGAGCAAAATGCAGCGGCTCTCGTTGGCGGCGATGTACTCTTGAATCGCGCGGTAGGTCTTGCCTTCGCGGTTGCGAAGGTTATGGCTTTCGTCAATCAGCACCAAACGGTAGCGCCGGAGCTTCGGCAGTTCCCGAGTTGCCATGCTGATTGAGAGAACCCTGGCCCGCAAGCGGTACTGGTCGCGATAATCTTCCCACATGGGCACGAGGTTCTTGGGACAGAGGATGAGGGTTTCGAGGTCGTGGTCATCCTCGAAGATTCTGGCGACGGCGGTGGCCATGAGCGTCTTGCCGAGGCCAACCACGTCGCCGAGCAGGACGCCGCCCCGCTTGTTGAGGTGATGGGCCGCGATCTTGACCGCGGCCTTCTGGAACTCCAAGAGCTTGTCCCCGAAGTCCTTGGGAATCTGGAAGTCCGCCAAACCGGCGCGCGCCTCCTGGGACAGATGCCAGGCGATTTTGAGGTAAATGTGGTAGGGCGGGACCGGTTCCGTACGCGCCCAACTGGTCTCGATAATTTCCGCGAGTTCCTTGGAAATGTCCAGGCACCAACGGTCGTTCCACCTGTCTTCAAACCACTTGGCGAGTTTTCGGAAGGCATCATGGTCTAGCACATCCACGTTCAACTCGCCCTGGTGGGACAAGCCTGCGAACGTGAGATTGCTGCTTCCAAGAAAAGCGACGTGGGGATTCACGGGTTCAGGGCGGAACAGCAGGTAGAGCTTGGCGTGGAGTGAATGGCGAAGGAACAGCTTGACGGTTACTTTCCTTGCCCGTATCTGCGCGGCGAGGCGCCGGAGCCCTGCTTCGTCCTCGTCGGTCGGCACACCGAGCGCCAGTTGTTCGCGGAACTCCTCTGCCAGTTTCGCCTTCAGGCGCAGAGCCGTCTGGTTGTCCATTGCCACGTCACGGCTGATCAAGCTCGTTACGGTACGAAGGTCCTCCTGGGGTAGCCGTTGCATCCCCACCAGGAGCCGGCAGGACTTGCCTTCGCCCCCGGCATACCGCTCGACATAGGAGTCCAGTTGCTTCCACCCGCGCAGGTTGAAGTACCCAACACAGAAATCCGAGTGGTCTGCTACCTGTAGCGTCTCTTGCAGCGCGGGTAGAAGCTGTTGTTCAATGTTGTCAAATATGCGCGGCATGGCGTGGCTTCCGCAAGAAGGCCGTCTGCTTTGGAGCACCGGAGGCAGCTCCGTCACTCTGGAAACCTGCTCTAAGCGGGACTTTTACGTCTTTGGCTTTGGACGCGCAAATGGAAATCTGGCAGTTCTGGTGACGCGCACGCATTGTTTTCTCCTTCCCTGTCCCTGTTCATCAGCACAGCATCCTTCACCGCGCCTTGGAACCCGGCCTTACGTCTCATCTTGGTTTGCCAAGGAAATGCGTGCGCGTCCCCAGAACTCCCAGAACTCCAGAACTGCCCAGAACTGCTCATTCAACACAGAGGACACAGAGTGCACAGAGAAAAGGACATTGGAAACCACTGTAAATCCTTTCCTACAAACCCCTCTGCGTTCCTCTGTGTCCTCATGTGTTGAGAAATCCGGGTTAACGACCGCCTTCCGGCATCCACTTCCGCATCAGGTATTGCTCCACTTTCTGCCGCGTTTCATCGTTGAGCGGCACGTCGTAAATCAGCACCTCGCCGATACGCCCACCGCCGACATTATGCCCGCGGTCCTTGAGAAAATTCGAGGCCGCCGCCCCTGGCGGGACCACAATGGACGCGACTTCGATGCCCGCGGCTACCTTCGTCGTTGTGGCCTCCACTTTCTTTCCGTTGATGTACAAACTTCCGCGCCGTCCTAGAGTCTGTCCGGACCAGAACCATACCGCCGGCGGATTCTCGTATCCGGCGGGATGAAAATCGCAACTTTGCAGATCTCCCAAAAGGAACCCCGAACCATTCGGACACGACACCGCCATGAACACCAGCGCCGGGCTCAAGCGCGCCTTGATCTCATTAGGATACTCCCACGGCATCCAGGCCCCGTTCTCCCCCTTCCGCCATTTCCCGAAATCCACCAGACGCAGATTGTTGATTTCCGCTCCGCCCGCGGCCAGCGCCGGCCGGCAGGAAGATAACCATTGCCTGGCCCGAATATAGGCATCGCCGTCTGCCGTTTCGCGGGCATCTTTCCACACGATTACTTTCCCGGAATTGTCCGCGCCTATGTTCTGGTTGGCATCCGCCCAGAATGCCAGCCCCTGCCGCAATTCCGCCGGCAGGCGCTGATCGTCGCGCAATGGGAGCGAGGAAAGCTTCACGGAACCCTGTGCTTTGGGGACTGCAGGTTCCGGCGTCGGTGTCGCATTGGGCGTTTCCTCGATCCAGACGATCTCCGAGGCCTCTGCGCCGGTCATGCCCGTCACATAAACGCCGTTGGTCATGAGTTGGGCGCCGGTGCGCACGCAGTTGAGGTCCTTCCGATCCTGGAAGGTCAACGTGTACACGCCATTGGAGTTCAACCCCTTTAGTCGAATCACCTTGTTCGCCGGAACATCCGCGTTCGGCTTGAACAGAAACACAGAACCTCTCTTGATGTCGGGATTATAGAATTGCAGTCCATCCCAATTCGCTCCGTCGGCCATGGGCAGAATATGGTAGACGTTGGCGCCGCGCAGAATCGGGCGCTGTTTTTCCTTGTAGAGCGCAATGTGCTGGCGGTATTCCGGCGTATCAAAGGCCCACGTCAGAATCGGCCCCATGATCGCGGTACGCAAATTGGTCGCAGGGTTCGGCCCCGCACCGACGTCGGACTTCAACTGCACTGGGTTGATTGCATAAGTGTTGGAGTAGTACGTTGTACGGGTCTTCCACGGCGTACGGTCATCGTCATTCATCGTGCAGAACGTCATTCGCCGGCAGATGGCGAATCCCTTGTACTTGCCGCCATTACAGCAGTTCTCATAACGGTATCCCGGCCGGCTTGCTATCAGGCGGTCCTGAATATACAGGAAATTGGCCACGCCTTCGTAGGTCTGAGGAATCGGTTCTTTGGGTGCCGTGTAGTGGTCCGTCCGCCACATATCGAACCACCCTTTGTCGTAGCGGCTCAGGACTGCCTCAAGTTCCGCGTCGCGCCCCGCGACGGTGCGCAGATCGGCATCGTTGTATGTCCCGCCCATGTACAGCGACGCCTTCAGACCGGCCTTGTGCGCCTTGGCGGCAAAATCGAAACCATTGGGCCACACTTCGGGGTGAAACATCCAATCCCGCCCTGTGTACCAGCCCTTCCCCGTTCCATCCCAGAAGTCCATCTTGACACATTCCACCCCTGTCGCGGCAAGCCGCTCATAGACGCTCTGCGGCGTCACCCCAACCACGCTGGCGTTGCCGCTCGGCGAGGACAAGTCCTGCATGCAGACCTCGCTCCACGGCTCATTCTCGTTGTCGTGCAGACTCCGCGTGATCTTGTGGTTCCAGAACCACCGCTTGAACCGGTTGGCGCCGTCATCCAGGCCGCCTTGATAGGTTCCGTAGTACACCGCGGGTATCGCGAACACCGCTCCGGGTGCGCGGGTGACCTGCTCCGTGAGCGGATGCACCGCTACTGTAAACTCCTGCGGGTTCGCCGCCGAGGTCACTCGGAACCCGCCCAGTTCCCATTCAAACCCGAAATACGCGCCGTGTTTCTCCCCGACGCCCAGCAGCATGAACGGAATGATGGAAGCATCCGTTCCGAAGTTCGCATTCGCGCCTATCGTATCCTGCAGTACCTCGCCCACCCCGGCGTTCGTCTTCCTGGCGCGGTGCAGCGTCACGGAGCCATCCGCCGTCAGAACGGCCTGCGCCGCAGCCAGAGCCGGCGGGAAGATGACCTCGCCGCCCGACTTGTTCTCGATAGTCACCTCGTTTTCCACCGGCCCCGGTCCTGGCAACGCCCGCCAGACCGATTTCATTTCCAGCGCCGGTTCGGCACAGGTGAATCGCAAGGCCACCTGATGGCCATTCTCCTGGTCCTCTGTCGCTTCGCGGAACTCCCAATCCGCTGCCTGGCCGGCCTTGCCGGTCTGGACGCTCGGCATTGGCGCACGCGAGGGCGCGGGAAGCCAGTTCCATTTCTGCATGGGGTTTCGAAGGCCGAGGAGGCTGATCACATTGCCGGCCACCGCCAGCGTCAGTTCCGTGTCAGCGGTTGACAACGTCCATGTCTGATTCACATTTCCCCTCCCCGGCTCCGCCGCCTGAACGGACATTGACAAACCGATTGCCGCCAACGTCGTGACGAGGCCCCGTGTAGTCATCCTCATGTTCATTGCTTCTCCGCTGTGCAGGTTCCCGGAGCGAGTTGGATGCTGGCTCCTGGTGACGCCTAACTGCCGTAACTGGCCGTAACTGGCGCCGGCTGCGGCCGGGATTCGCCTTCAGGCTGGTGAAAGTACGAAGCGAGGCGATTTCATCTTTCGGCAAATGCCTTATGGCTAAGATGTTATGAGAGACACACCAGCTCGGAAGACAGTCAACTTCTGCAACGTTTTGTCGCATGATTGATCGGTTTCTGCACACAGTTTGCAGACCTCTTGCGTAAGGTCTGAACAGTCTTGCCAACGAAGTGACTCCAACTGGCGCATCATTGGAACGCACGACTTGAAGGGCTTCGGCGAGGGCCTTATCCAGGTCTCTGCGCGCCCCGTTCTTGCAAACCCTGAAAGATTGGGGGAAATGGCGCACACATATCTTGTTTATAGTCCGCAAAAACCCCGTCATTTGTCCCTCATTTGCCCGTGACTTGCCCGTCATTTGTCCGTCATTTTCCCGCGATTTCTCCGCAGTATCCCGCTGTATGCCAGTGAGTTTTTTGAGCCGGCATAGCCCGGATTCATGAAGACAAGAGCACAGAGAAGGAGTTCTGCTAGTTGGATTTTCGAAAAGCATAAATGCCGCCGTTCTCTGTGCATCTGTGGTTCTGTGGTTCCACTTAAAACCGTCGCGCCAGACCATCCCTTCTTAAAACAACTTCCCCTATAGTATAATACGGTTGCCGCGCATGGTTGTCAAGAGCAGATTTCAATAAATCTGAATTGTTCTGGTGTAACAACTGGTGGCACAAGGAGTTGAACTTTGTGAAGAGTTTCAAGATTTCCTTGGGCATTGGGGCAATCAGCCACACAGTCTCCTGGGTCGCCACACCCACACGTAGAAGGGCGACTGCCCTTAGTCCTAAACCTCCTACCTCAATGCCTCCGCCCAGAATTGCGTCACCGTCCCTGCAACCACTGCAACCACGCTATTGCCGGGCGGCCTGCCGATATCATAACGCCCCGGATTCGCGGAACTTCAGCATTGGTTTCCGAATTGTCTGCGCGATGACGGGCTCTGCCCAGGACGGCGAAAATCAGGCATAGCGCTGGCCGGGTTAGGCTTGGGGCCTGAGGCCTGAGGCTTTGCCTCCTCACCGTGCGCTGCACCATTTGCGGCGGCGTTCAGGGCGGTGCGTACCCACTCTGAAAACGCAACTTTGTTACCGCGCGCCGCAACTTCGTAAGCATCTCGTTCTGCGGGTTTTACGCGAACAGAGACGAGCACCCGTTTGGCCTCGGCCTTGGACAACTTTGGTCTCCCGCGCTTGCCCATGTTTTTAACGTAGGACAAAAAACAATCATTGTCAAGCGGAAAAAGTTCTTGACATTTAGCGTTTCTCGTCATACACTTAATCCATGGAGCTTCGGAGGGGTTCTAAAATGGCGAATGTGCTCCCGGAAGAAGAGAATGTGCCTGGGGTCAGCGCTTTGGCTGAAGGAGCGGCAATCGCCCACCCCCAAAAATACCGGCAAGGGATTTTGCCTCTGGTACACGGGGAACCGGAGGGACCGGAAAGATGCAAAACATACGATCCGTTGCCGTCGGTCTGGTTCGGGGAAGATGCCGAACTCATTGACAAGATGCTCCGGTTCTATCCCAGAAGGGAGCCCAAGGACATCCTCGATGCCACCGTGAACATCGGGCGGTTTTGGAGGGGCTTGGATTGGAAGGTTATCGGGATGGACATCAATCCGGCCCATAATCCAACCGTTGTTGGTGACAATACGCACATGCCCTTCAAGGATGGCAGTTTTGATGTGGTTGTATACGACCCGCCTCACATTCCTAATCAGGGCAAGGACCGTTCCAAGGATTTCAACCAGCGATTTGGCCTGACCCTCAAGTCCCCCAAGGAGGAGGGATACAACTTCACCTTCATGTACCCGCCGTTTATCGCCGAAGCCTACCGGGTGCTTCGGTCAGAGGGTATTCTTCTCTGCAAAATTGCCGATTACGTCCACGGCCACCGCTACCAATGGGCACACATAGATTTCGTCCAGGCTGCGCAGCAAGCGGGTTTCTGCCCGTGTGATTGCATCGTGAAAGTCAGGCAAGGCCCGATCATTGACCCACGCTGGAAATTGGCGCACCACGCACGCCGGCAGCATTGTTACTGGCTAATCTTCCGAAAGTCAAAGAAGTGCGAATGACTGGCTTCAAGGCGGAAATGGTTGTTGCCAGGAGCGTAACATCTTGCAACGGCTGAGTAGAAGGCCATGAATCTGGCACTTGCCATCGGCTCCGTCGAAGTGGACGCGGAAAATCTTCTCGGGGCCGTCCAAAACATCGGCTGCCAAACTTCGCCTGCCCGATCGCGTTCCCACATCACGGAAGGTCGCGTTTTTAATTTTTCTCAAGAGACCGAGTGGGACCTCAAGTAGCTGATAGTCAAAGCGTTTTTCTCTCCAAATTGCACGAAGCATAAGAATCCTGTTGTAGCGGTTGAGGTGATTGAGAGCGTGCAGAACCAAGGCGGCCGCGTTCCACTCGCCTGTTTCAGCGGTGCAAAGTTTGGTGATGCTTACCTTGGCGGTTCTCGTCGCCTTGCCAGTTTCGCTCTTTATCGAGAGTTTCACGCCACCAACAAGTACGTCGTGCCAAGGGCTGTTTGGCGTTGTTGCAACAACTTCGTTCTTGGCCCATCCGGCCTCGAGAAAAGCCTGTTCGACGAGAGCTTCGAAGAAAAGCCCTTGAGGTGGAAGGCGGGGATAGATTGTGTGATGCCGGTTAATCATGGATTGCACAGCGGACAGAAAGCTGTCCGTGAAGAGTTCGACACCCATTCCCCTTATATCGGCATCGGAAACACGAGGCTGAAGCAAATTAGAACACTACCTAATGCCCAAAGTCTCAAGCCTCATGCCTGTCGTAGAAGCCTGTCTTGATCCGTTTCTTGCAGCGCAGCAGTTCGGGGAAGCCTGTCATGGCCTTGCGCAAGGCGCTGTACTTGGAAGAGCCGTGTTTGCGCGCTTCATGCCGCGTGGGGACTTCGCCGACGCGCCTGGGGTCCAGGCCGCGGCGCACGAGAATGGGGATCAGGTAGCGGTGGTCGTTCTCGAGCAGAGTCAGGTCTTTGACGAAGCTGCTGCGCAAGGCCGTGAAATTGCTGGCCGCGTCGCTCACCGGGCAGGTCAGCAGCAGGCGGATGAGCAGGTTTCCCAGCTTCGAGATGGCGATCAGGGCGCCGGCGTGCCGGCGCTTGGTCCGGATGGCATTGCACAAGTCCAGCTTCCCCTCGTCA
>JBEKKG010000073.1:0-14006 GCA_050010835.1 Planctomycetota bacterium | reverse complement strand
AGACGGTTGACACGCAGGAGTTCCCCGTGGACTTTGCGGCGCTCAAGGCGGCGCTGCCGGCGGAGGTTCCCGGCAAGCCCAGCGACCCGTCGCGCGCCAAGCCGGTGCTGGTCCCGCTGGCGCTCCAGTTCAAGAAGAAAGGCTGGCTGGAGACGCGCATCACGTTGAAGGACAAACAAGGAACGAAGGTCTTCCCCACGTCCGAAGTTACTGCCATCTCCATCGTTACTCCCACCCCGGGCCTGCTCGACCCGCCCATGCCTGAGAAGTCCTCAACTTATGAGTTCAATGCCTTCCTCGGCCTGACCTGCCACCGCGAGGGCATCAACCTGGATAAAGTCTTCCCGTTGGCGCTGAACTCGGAGCGGCCCGCTCAGCCGGGCGACGTCAGCACCAAGCCCGGCGCAGACACGGTCAAAGACCTGGCTCTGGAGGAGAAGAAGGCCGGCGAGACGCCGGCGCTCCCAAAGGACGTCGTGGCCAAGTGGGATGAGTTGGATGGCCAGATGGCCGCTTCGACCGCGGCGCGGAAGCAGTACGGCTGCACCTTCTTCTGGCTGATGGAATCGCCGCCGAAGTGGCTGTTGAAGGACCCGCCGCGCTTCGAGCAGGCGCTGTTCCAACTCGTCAGCCGCTATAAGGACAGCAACAAATACTGGATGCTCATCAACGAGCCGAATGGGAACATGCCTCCGAAAGAGTACGTCGTCAACTTCCTCCTGCCCCTTTACCGCGCGGCCAAGAAGGCCGACCCGGAGGCCAAAGTTTTCGGTCCCGACACCTGCGGACTCAGCCCGGGGTGGCTCGCAGAAGTCTACAAAGCCGGCGGCAAGATGGACATCGTGGACATGCACCCGTACACGGGCCATCACCGCGGCTGGGAAGAACACGGCATGGCGGACACCTGGCGCAAAGTGCGCGAAGTCATGGCCGCGCACGGCGACGGGCAAAAGGAGCTGTGGTCCACGGAATCCGGCTACGACTGGTCGCTGGGCCGCCTGGGCAAGAACAACCACGCCAAGTTCGTCGTCAGGCAATACCCGATTGCCGCGTCCGTGGGCATCCCCAAGAACCACTTCTTCCTCTACTACACCTGCTTTGTCGGCTACCACAAAATGTATCTGGTGGAATCCGACCTGACACTGCTCCCGGCCGGCGTGGCCGCGCGCGTGCAGAGCGAGCAATTGAGCGGCGCGGAATTCGCCGGCCGTGAGGAAATCGGCAAGGACAAGCATTGCTATCTCTACCGCAGCAAGGACTGCGACGTGCGCATGGCCTGGAGCAACGATTTCAAGACTTCTTTCACCGCCGGCGTCGCCAGCCCCAAGCTTGCCGTCTTCGATATGATGGGCAACCAGCTCGGCGATTACCCGCAGAGCGCGTCCGCCAAGCAGAATGTGGCGTTCCAGCTTTCCGGCTATCCGATCTACATCCGCACGGACAAGGGCGCGGCGTTCGAGCCGGCCAAGGAAGACCTCGGCCCCAACCTGGCGCGGCAGGAAGGGGTGAAGGTCGCGGCTTCATCAGAGGAGAAGCCGGGGATGGCCCGGAAAGTCGTGGACGGCGTGTGGACGACCGAGAACACCGGCAGCTACGAAGACAGAATGTGGGTCAGCAAGACCAGCCTGAAGGAGCCGGGAGCGGAAGCGTGGCTGGAGCTCACACTGCCGCAGAAACAGAACATCGCCCGCGTGCATGTGTACTCGTGCAGCAGCACCTGCGGCATGCCCGGCTTGCGCGCGTTCAAGGTGCTGGCCTTCGATTACGCGAAGCAGGACTGGCGCGCGGTCGGCGAGGTGGCGGATTCGGAGGAAGCCTGGGTTTTCCATTTCGTTTTCCCCGCCGTGAACACGGACCGCGTGAAGATCGTCATCACGGACCTGAATAACGGCTTCAAGCTGGAGGATAAGACAGATTATACGGATATGAAGCCGCGAGTGTCGGAAGTGGAGATCTACGGGGGGCGGTGAAGGTGCGGAAGCTCTACTGCGTCTCTTTCCTGTAGTATGATCGCGTGCGATGTTATCGTTCAGTCGGAGCCGCGACCGTGAGGGAGCGGACATTGCAGCTTGCTTACGCGCGCGGCCCGGAGACTGAACGGTTACCGTACCATCCAGGAGGGGAAGCCCTTGAAGGTGCTGTTGGTTCACCCGAGCGTCTTGCTGTATGCCGAAGTCTATCTGCGGCTGGAGCCCCTGGGCATGGAATGCGTCGCCGCCGCGGTGCGGGCGGCGGGGCACGAGGTCCGGCTGCTGGACTTGCAGGTCTTCGGCCACAAGGAATTCGCGCGGACGCTGCGGACATTTCAACCGGATGCCGTGGGCTTCTCGCTCAACTACCTGGCCAACGTGCCGGAAGTGGTGGACCTGGCGCGCGCAGCCAAGCGGGCCTTGCCGAAGGCTTTCGTCTTCGCCGGCGGGCACAGCGTGTCGTTCATCCCGGAGGAAGTGCTGGAGCACGCCCAGGGCGCGATTGACTGCGTGGTCCGGGGCGAAGGCGAAATCACGGTCCCGCTGCTGCTCGAACGGCTCCCCTGCGTCAGCGGCCTGCCGGGGGTGGTGACGCTTGCAGAACGGGGGCCTGCGCCGCCGCTGCTCAGCAACTTGAGCCGCTTCCGGCCCGCCCGCGATCTGACGCGGCGGAGAGGAAAATACTTCATCGGCGAACTGGATCCCTGCGCCTCCATTGAGTTCTCGCGCGGCTGCCCCTACGATTGCACCTTTTGCAGCGCCTGGACGTTCTACGGCCGGAGCTACCGGCAGGCTGAGCCGGGGGTGGTCGTGGAAGAGCTGGCGTCCATCCGCGAGCCCAACCTGTTCATCGTGGACGACGTGGCCTTCGTGCAGGCCGAGCACGGCATGGCGATCGCCGACGAGATCGAACGGCGCGGCCTGCGCAAACGCTACTATCTGGAGACGCGTTGCGACACGCTTATCCGCAACGAGGCCGTCTTCGCGCGCTGGGCGCGGCTGGGCCTGGCGTACATGTTCCTGGGCTTCGAGTCCCTGGACGCCGGGCAGCTTGAGCTCTTCCGCAAACGCGTGACGCCGGGCCAGAATTTCCGCGCGCTGGAGATTGCCCGCAAGCTCGGCATAGACGTCGCCATCAACCTGATCGCGGACGCCACGTGGGGCCGCGAGGAGTTCGAGCGGGCGGTCGAGTGGGCCACGAAGGTGCCGGAGATCGTGCATCTGACCGTCGCCACGCCGTATCCGGGGACCGAGTTGTTCCATGCCGAGAAGCGGGAACTGGCCACGCAGGATTACCGGCTCTTCGACATTCAGCACGCGGTGCTGCCGACCAAGCTGCCGCTCCACGAGTTCTACGAGCAGCTTGTGCGGGCCGAATCCATCATCAACGCCAAGTTCATGGGCTGGCGGACCGCCTTCTCGGTCTCGCGCATCCTGGCCCGCCAGCTCATTCATGGGCAGACCAACTTCCTGAAGATGCTCTTCCGTTTCCGGAAAGTTTTCAACGCGCAGCGGTTCCACGACGACCACTTCCGGCCCGTGCGCTACCGACTGCGCACGCCCGCGCAGTACCCCTGCAAGCCGGCGGCCGAAGAACTGCTGGTGCACCGGCCGCGAGCCCGGCGGACGCCCGGAGCCGCGAGCGCCGCCGAAAGCGTCAAGGCGCTGGGCCGTTGAGCGGGAAGGAAGCTGGTGCGAGCACACACGAGGCGTCTGCTGGCAGGAATGGTCAGCGCGGCCGCATTGGCAGCCGGCGTCTCGCGGGCCGCGGACGCTGCCGCGCCGGCGTTCCTCTACGCCGCGGAGGGCGCAAAGAAGATCATCCGCTACGCTCCTGACGGCAGTGCCGCCTGGGAATACCCGGCGGAGATGGCACGCGACGTCTGGCAGTTGCCCAACGGCAACGTGCTCTTCTGCTACAACAACAGGTACGACTCGGGCAAGAGCGACAATCCGAGCGGCGTCATGGAAGTTACGCCCGACAAGACGGTCGCGTTCCACTTCGCCACGACCGGCCAAGTGTGGTCGTGCCAGCGCCTCGGCGATGGCAGCACGCTCGTCGGCGCGGCCAGCCAGGGCAAGCTCCTGATCGTCAGTCCCAAGGGTGAGATCGTCAAGGAGCTCAAGGTCCTGAACGGGCCGGGCCATAGCTGCATGAGAAACGCGCGCCAGATCGCCGGCGGCAACTTCCTGGCCGCCGAGGAATCCGCGCACGCCGCCCGCGAATACAGTCCGGACGGCAAGCTCGTGCGCGAGATCAAAGTGGCCTTCGCCCCGTATTCGGCGGTCCGTCTCCCCAACGGCAACACCGTGATCTGCGGCCAGCAATCCCTGGTTGAAGTGGATGCCGGCGGCCAGACCGTCTGGTCTCTTGAGGGCAAGGACATCCCGCAGCTCGGCGTCCGTTGGTTCGCGGGCATTCAGGTGTTGCCCAGCGGCAACATCTTCATCTGCAATGCCGGCGGCAAAGTGCCCTTTTTCGAGATCGCCCGCGACAAGCGCATCGTGTGGCAGAGCAGCACGAGCGTTTCCGGCATTCCCGTGGGCCACGGCATCCAGCGGCTGGACGTCCTTGGCCCAGCCTGCAAGTAAATGGGCACCGGGCTGATCTTGTTGTTGGGCAAGCGTTCAGTCCACCGGGCCCTTCCCGTACACAGTGGTAGTGGATGGGAAGAATGGGAAGGATGGAAAAGATGGGAAAAATGATGATGGGTCCTCCCATCGTTCCCTTTCTTCTTATTCTCTGCCCTGCGGACGCGGGGAAGGCCGGGGTGGGACTGAACGGTTACGAAAACTGAAAATCGCAAATTGAAAATTCCCCGCCAAGCCGCGCAGTATATAATGAAGGCAGTTGCAACCAGAAGAGGGGGGAGGCACCATGCGCATCGTTGATTGCCACGTACACTTGGCCGGGGAAGTGTCCGCCACGGACGCTCTGAAAGCACTCGACGCCAACGGCGTTGAGCGCATCCTGGCGATATCGGAGCCCGACCGCACTTCGATCCGCCAGACGCGCGCGAATTTGCTGCGCGCGCAGAAGCTCTTCCGTTCGGCGCCGGACCGGATTTCCGGGCTGGCATGGATCAATCCCACGCTGCCCGGCGCCGCCGAGTTGGCGGCCGAAGCCCTGGAAACGCTCGGCTTCGCGGGGATCAAGATCATCCCGGACCATTGGTATGCCTGGGAAGAACGCCTGGAGCCGTTCTGGGACCGGATGAACGCGCTGCGCGCCAGCATACTCTTTCACACCGGCATCCTGTATGCCCACGACGATGGCTCGCGCTTCTGCCAGCCGCTGCACCTCGAAAAACTGGTCCACTATCCGCGCATCCGTTTCGCTATGGCGCACGTCTCTTGGCCGTGGTGCGAGGAGTGCCTGGCGGTCATGGGCCGCATGCGCGCGGCCGCAAATTACGACGTGCAGGGCTGGCAGAGCTACGTGGACCTGACGCCCGGCGCGCCCAAGCACGTCCGCAAGCAGGTCATCGCCAACACCATAGAGTACTGCGGGGCCGAGCGCGTCATGTTCGGTTCCGATTCCACGCTCCCCGGCACGCTGGCCTACCAAAAGGAGATGCTCGACCGGGACCTGCAGTACTTCGATTCCCTGGGCCTCAGCACCGCGCAGAAGGAAAGGATCCTCTCCGGAACTGTTGAGGAGCTCTTCCCTGCGCAGCGCTGAAAGGGACGGGGCGGACATTTTGGATTTTGGATTGAACTGCAACCGCGGAGGAAATGAGATTCAATGAACAACTTCCGAGTAGCTGAAGTCCTGGCAGGCAAGGCCGCGGTGGATAGCACGATCACTTTGTCGGGCTGGGTCCGCACGCGCCGCGACAGCAAAGCAGGTGTCAGCTTCATCCATTTGCATGACGGCTCCTGCTTCGATCCGATCCAGGTTGTAGTGCCCAACACGCTGCCCAATTACCAGAGCGAGGTTTTGAAACTGACCGCGGGCTGCGCCTGCACAACCGTGGGCAAGCTCGTCAAATCGCCTGCGCAAGGCCAGTTGTATGAGGTCCAGGCTGAGTCCGTCAGCGTCCAGGGTTGGGTAGAGAACCCGGAAACCTATCCTATCCAGCCGAAGAAGCATAGCTACGAGTACCTCAGGCAGGTCGCGCACTTGAGGCCGCGCACGAATTCGTTCGGCGCGGTAATGCGCGTGCGGCATTGCGTGGCGATGGCGATCCACCGCTACTTCCACGAGCACGGTTATATCTGGATTCACACGCCGATCATCACCGCCAGCGACTGCGAAGGGGCCGGCGCGCTCTTTCGCGTCTCGACTCTGGACCTGGTCAACTGCCAGAAGATCCCGTGCAGCCCGGACGGCAGGACGGACTTCACCAAGGACTTTTTCGGCAAGGAAGCCTTTCTTACCGTTTCGGGGCAACTTAACGTGGAAACGTATTGCCTGGCGCTCTCGCGGGTCTATACCTTCGGACCGACCTTTCGCGCCGAGAACAGCAATACCGCACGGCACCTGGCCGAGTTCTGGATGATCGAGCCGGAAATCGCCTTCGCCGACATTACGGCGAACGCGGACGTGGCCGAAGAGTTCCTGAAATACATCCTCAAAGCCGTCCTGGTCGAGCGCTCCGACGACATGAAGTTCTTCGCCGAGCGCGTGGACAAGCAATGTATCACGCGGGCCGAACAGGCCGTCAGCAGCCAGTTTGCGCGGATGACCTACACTGAAGCCATCACCGCCTTGCAGCGCTCAGGGAAGCAATTTGAATTCGCGGTGAACTGGGGAGTGGACTTGCAGGCGGAGCACGAGCGCTTTTTGACGGAAGAGTACGTCAAACGCCCCGTCATTCTCACGCACTTCCCGAAGGAGATCAAGGCCTTCTACATGCGGATGAACGACGATGGCAAAACGGTCGCGGCTATGGACGTGCTGGCCCCCGGAATCGGGGAGATCATCGGCGGCTCGCAACGCGAAGAGAGGCTTGACGTGCTGGGCCAACGCATGGAAGAGGCCCATCTGAACAAGAACACCTACTGGTGGTATCTCGACTTGCGGCGGTACGGCACCGTGCCGCACGCCGGATTCGGTTTAGGCCTGGAACGCACCATTCAATATATTACGGGGATGGCCAACATCCGCGATGTGATCCCGTTCCCGCGGGCGCCGGGCCAGGCCGAGTTCTGACGAACAACATTCACCACAGAGGCACAGAGACACAGAGAAGGGCTTTTGGCAAAGCCTGGATTCCCCCGTTCTCTGTGTCTCTGTGTCTCTGTGGTGAATTATTTCGGGCGCCAATCTCCGGAAGCGTGCAGGCACTGTTCGACATGGCTGGCTATTCGCAGAAGCTGGCGATCCGAGCGTGCGGGGCCCATCAACTGCAGGCCGACCGGAAGCCCTGCTTTGGTCTGCCCACAGGGCAGAGAGATGGCCGGGAAGCCGCCCAGATTGGCCATGACGGTGTAGATGTCGCCCAGATACATTGCCAGGGGATCATTCAGGTTTTCACCCAGACGGTAGGCCGTGGTGGGAGCGACCGGACCGGCAATCACGTCACACTCCTGAAACGCCGCATCAAAGTCCCTGGCGATCAAGGCGCGCACGCAGGCGGCCTTCTTGTAGTACGCATCGTAATAACCCGCGCTCAACGCAAAGGTGCCCAACATGATGCGGCGCTTGACTTCCGCCCCAAAGCCCAGGCTGCGGGTCTGCGAAACCATTTCGTTCAGCCTGGTGCATCCGGGAGCCCGAAATCCGAACTGGCAGCCGTCATAGCGAGCGAGGTTTGAGCTGGCTTCGCAACAGACAATGACGTAATAAGTCGCAATAGCAAATTCCGTATGCGGGAGCACCACAGGAACGACAGTGCAGTGCTGCGACCGCAGCAGGTCAATGGCGCGCCGGACACACGCCTCAACGTCCGGGGACAACCCCTGCCCAAAGTATTCCCGCGGCACGCCGACCCGTAGCGGCCGCTTGAGCTCGGTTTTCTCTGTTTCCGGCCTGGAATCGTCCGTCAAAGAGGTCGAGTCCAGCGGATCGTGGCCGGCGATCACGCCCAGCAGGAGCGCCACGTCCCCAACGTCCTTGCCGAGCGGGCCGATCTGATCGAATGAAGAGGCAAAGGCCACCAAACCATACCTGGAGACCAGCCCATAGGTAGGTTTCAGGCCCACGACCCCGCAGAACGAGGCAGGCAAGCGCACCGAGCCGCCTGTATCGCTGCCTAATGCCAGAATGGCTTCGTTAGCCGCTATGGCAGCGGCCGAACCACCGCTTGAGCCCCCGGGCACTCTGTCGGGAGCGCGCGGATTCCTTGTGACTTGGACAGCAGAGTTTTCAGTCGTGGACCCCATAGCGAACTCGTCAAGGTTGGTCTTGCCCAATATGATGCCATCAGCGGCACGGATGCGAGTTATAACTGTGGCATCGTAAGGGGGAACGTAGTTTGCCAGAATTCGTGAGGCGCACGTGGTTGGGATGCCCCGGGTGCAGATGTTGTCCTTGATTGCCACAGGCAGTCCGGCCAGAGCGCCGATTGGTTGCCCCGCCACACGCCGGCGGTCAACGCTGTCCGCCTCAGCGAGGAGTTCCTTTCGATCGCGGACGAGCAGAAAGGCCCGGATGCTGGATTCATAACAATCCACCTGTTCCAGGACGGATTTCATGATTTCGACGCAGGAAACCTGCCCGGAATCGAGCATCTGTTTGAGCGAGTTGGCCGTTATTTTCGCGAGTACCACAGTGGCGGTCTCCGAGAGCACACACAGGTCCAAATGCGGCTTCAGAGTCTACTCCAGGACCAGTAGCGCAGTCAAACCGAATCTGCGCCTGGCCACTGGGGCAACGGCGGACAACTGACCGCAGGACTCAGATTCTCACGCCCTCCGGCAACGAATAATAGCACTGGAAATTCGACATGTTATAGAGCGGCGGGCGGGTTCGCTTGGGGAGTCCGGACGGGCTGCGGCCGGCGTTGGAGTGATAAATCCAGAGGCGCTCATGGTCCCAAGTGAGCAATTCATCCAGCCCGTCGCGATCCAGATCGTAAGCGAAGGCGCACAGTCCCGGACCGCCGTCGTCAGGCAGCGGAACGGCAAGCTCGCCCTGGCCGTTGAGCAAACCTCCCTGGTAGCCTTGCGCGGGGCGGATAGCCGACAGAAACATGTACTCGGCGCCAGAGCCGTCGAATAGCACTGGTTGCAGCGTGGCGCCAACCACGGGAAAGTCCTTGGTCCAGAGGCGCATCAGCGTGGCATCGAAGAGCGAGACTATGCCACGGTTGCCATGGAACAAGACCGTTGCCACGCAGAGGCCGCGGCGGCCGGCGAGGAATTTCCCGACGGCCAGGCGCTGCACGTGGCCCAGGACACGCTGCTGAATGTCGTAACCCGGTGTGAGGCGCAGCAAGCCGTCTTCGCCGCCGGCCATGAGAATCTCATAAGGCCCCTGGCCGTTATCGTCGAGCGGTCCGCAGAAGATCGCGTCCTGGTGGTCCTGCATACACACACGCCCCAGCGTCCTGCCTTCGTGGTTGACATGCCGGTAACCGAGCAACACGCTGTCCCGCCCGTCGCCGTCCAAGTCAACAGGCAGGGGAAAATGCCCGCGGGGATTGACCACGCGCCAGAGTTCCCGGCGCAGCGCCGAGTCCAGAGCGATGGTGTGATGGTAGTTGTCCAGCAACAGCAGATCGCGGCGCGCACCCGGGGCCGTGAGAGCCGCAAAAGCCAGCGCGCTCACGGGCCATGCGTCCGTTTCATCGCCGTAACCGCCGCCCCAGTCGTTGAGGTTGTGCTTGTAGACCTCCGGGAGTTTCTCGACCTTGGGCACCGGCGCCGCATACTTTGTCGCCCCCGTCTTGCCGTCCAGAACGAGGATTTGGCGGTTCAGCACCGCGACCACTTCAGCGTTTCCATCCCCGTCAATGTCCTGAATCTGAACCGGTGTGTCGGCCGAGCGTTCATTCTTGGGCGCGGGCACCGGCCGGCCTATCTGCCACAGAACTTTGCCTTCCAGCGTCAGCGCGGTCAGGCAGTCAATGTCTTTGGGTCCGCTCTTTGAGAAATCAACCTGCGGGAAGACGATTTCCAATTGGCCGTCCCCGTCCAAGTCCCCCAACCGGATGCGCCGGCCCGTTCCGAAGCCCGCGGTGCTCAGTTTCTTCCAGAGCACCGGTTGTGCGGCCCGGCTGCGCGCAGCCAGGATGAGTTGCTGCTGTTCTTGCCGCGCCTGAGACAGGCGTTTCAGCTCACGGCTGGTGCAAGTGACGCGGAGCGGCCCGAATTCCGCTGGCCGGGCAGCGATGAACCCAGCCAAGCCCACAGAGAATTCCGCGTCTTTCGCTTCAAGCGTCACCGCCCCCAGCCGGGCGCGCAGCGTGCTCCCGCGACAAGAGACAATGAATGGGATTGGTTCGTTGAGCTTGAACTCGATGGGCGCGGCAGCCAGGACGTCCCAGTGGCCCACGATGCGGCGGGCCAGCTTGGCCATCCCGTCGCGGTCAAGCACCGCCGCATAGTAGCGTTGGCTGTCCAGAAACCGGAAGAGCACACCTACTGGTCCGCCCCATCCCGGCGGCGACAGGCAGCCGACCTCCAAAGAGCCGGAGAGCGGCGCCAAGCCCCGCGGGTCCAAGACGGTGATTTCGCTCTCCACCTGGTAGTCTTGCCAGCCAAAGTCGCCCTTGGCAATGCTCACATTGTCCGCGACCGTCGCATTGGCGTTGGAGCGCAGCCGTTTGCCTCTGGGCGTTTCCACGCACAGCCAAGGGTCGGCAGGCAAGCTCCAGTGCCCGGTCTTGCGTTGCCAGCCGTTGAGGTTGTCATCGGGATGAGCAGGTTGAGCGTGCATTTCGCGGTACGGGCCGTCAACCGCTTCCTTGACCAACCCCGGCCGCAAGCCGGCGAAGTCTTCGTGCAGCAGCACATGGCGTCGCTCACCCATCTGGAGTTGCTGTGCCCCTCCTTGCTGAACTGCCTGAAACTGCAGACAAACGCGGATAAGCGCGGATAGAAAGGGAACTTCTATCTGCGCTCACCCGCGTCCGTTTGCAGTTCCTATTGCCTACTTAGCCGTGCCCGTCTTGTTCAGCTTGGCAGTATAGACCAGCGTATCGGTCTCCTGGAACATCAACTGCGCATTGATAAGCAGGATGATCACGTTGACATGCACTCGGCCAGCCTTCACCGTCTGGTTTGTGAGGCCGGAGGCCGCCAACTGCGACTGGAAACTGCCATTCAGGGTGAAGGTATACTTGGCGTTTTGGCCCAAACGCCCACTCTTTGCCGACAGCTTGAAATTAATGCTCTTGTTGGGACTCACAAAGCTGCCCTTGCGGTCTAACGTTGCTTTGGCCAGCACACCGCCAATGTCCAGGACGACCGTCTCGCCTGGGGCGCCAAACCCGGCCGGCATGGGCAAGGTGCCGCTCAAGGTGATCTTATCGTTGCCGATGGGCTTGGCGAAGTTCAGCTTGACATTCAACTTAGGCTGCATATTGAACGGTTCGGGAGCCCCCGGCAGCCCGTCGAAAGGCGTGGAATTGGGGTCGAGCGGATTGAGTCCCAGGAAGATCAACAATTCGGCAGGGAAGCCATTGCCGCTGACGTCTTGGCCTATAACCACTGGATTGACATTCAATACCAGCGTCTGCGTGTTCGTACCGGCACTATTGCTGGCCGTGAGCGTGATCACGTAACTGCCCGCCGTGGTTGGGGTCCCGCTAAGAATGCCGTTAGCGAAAACAAGCCCGGTGGGCAGATTGGTCGCACTGTATGTGATTGGCAGTGAGCCAGTCGCAGTCACCTGGTAGGGTGGCAACGCCACACCCGCCATGCCCTGGATCGAGAGCGTGCTGGTAATCGTCGGCGGAGTTGGAGGTGCGATGATGATGGTCAACGGCTGGGTGTTGCTGCCAAAGGTGTTCGTCGCCGTGATGTTCACAGTGAAGGAGCCCGCGACGGTCGGCACGCCGACGATAGTGGTCCCAACCAGGAAGAGACCAGCGGGCAGAGGGGTACTCTGAAATGCGATTGGCGCTTGGCCGGAGGCCTGGAGCGTGAAGTTGAACGGCACGCCCACGGCGCCGTTCGTGACCTGCGCGCTGGTTATGGCTGGGACCGGCGAGGAAATGGTTATAGTCAAGACCGCCGTCCCCAAGCCCGCGGAATTGCTGGCGCCCACTATGTACTGGTATGTTCCCGCGGAGGGCGAAGAGAAGCTCAGAACCCCGGTAGTTCCGTCAACGCTGACATTCACCGTGGCAGGGTCAACCCCGGGCGGCAACGCAAACGTGTACTCGCTATAGCTAGTAGGGCTGTTCGTAGCCGTGATCTGATAGCTGAGCGTTTGGCTCGTAATTCCAGCGGCCAGTGGCGGACTGGTTATCACGGGCGCGCCGGGCGCCGGCAAAATCGTAATCGTCAGGCCCTCAGTGGTAGTGCCATATTGGTTGGTGGCGCTCATCGAAGGACCAGTTATGCCGTTAGGATCCCCAACGTATGTTCCGGCCAACAGAGGTCCAGAATTGCCGTTCGGATATTTTATGCTGTAGATCAGGCCCGAGGACCCATTAACAGTCAATCCAGGAGGCAGGTTGTTTGCCCCATAAGGGGTCTCGCCGTTCGCCCCGCTGGACGTGAAATCAGCGGTAATCACATACCAGAACGGTACTCCCACCACACCCGCCGTATTGGGGAGGCTGGTAATGACAGGCTTATGAGCCGTCAGAACATCAAGATGCAGGATAGCCAAACCCGTGCCTGCCTGGTTGGAGGCTGTCAGCGTGATATCGTACTGGCCGGCCGGATAAGGCGCACCGCTTATCTGGCCTGTCCCCTGGTCAATGGACAATCCCAGCGAGCCCAGGGTGTTCCCCCCAACACTGGCGTTAAAGCTCGTTGGGTTGTTTGATGCCGCGATCTGGTATTGGAAATTCGCCCCGGCAAGCGCCTGCTCATGCAACGGGCTGGTGATGGCGGGTGCGTTTTGCGTGGAACTGATGGCAATAAGCAGGGTGGCGCTCCCTGTGCCAGACGCATTGCTGGCACTGATCGTGTACTCAAACGACCCCGCCATGCTGGGGGTCCCAATGATGTGCCCGAACAGGTTGGGAAACTGCGGATCATTGGGGTTGGTTATCAGTTGCAGGCCCAGCAACGACAAGGGAGTATTCGGATCCACCGCCACCACCGAATAGGACGTGGGGTTGTTCGTGCCCACGATCTGATAATCAAAGGACATCGGGTCGCCCAGGAAGTCGGTCTTCACCAGTGGGTCCAGGATGGCTGGCGCCCCCGTAGCGCTGTCAATGATGAGGTACAGCGTTGAGGACGCATTGCCGGTGCCGTTATGGGCGCCAATCGTCACGGGGTATGTGCCGGCCATGACAGGGAAACCATAAATCAAACCAGCGGCAGTGTCTATGCTAATGCCTTGCGGCAAGCCCGAAGCCGAAAACGATGTGGGGTTCCCTGTGGCCGTGATCTGGCATGGGGTCAGCGGTACTCCCACGGTTCCAAACCAGCGCAACGGGTTCGGCCCGGTGATCTGCATCTGGGCTATGTTGACCACCAGCGTAACCTTGGCGCCCACATCGTAACGGGGCGTCCCGTCAACGTACTTCGCCGTGGCGATATTGGTGACGGTCAGATTAACGTCAAATGTCCCTGCCCTGACAGGCGTGCCTTTGATTACCGGCGGGGTCACTGTCTGGTCGAAGACTAAGTTCGGCGGCAGGGCGCCCACGTTGATCTGCATCTTCTCCGGTGAACCGTCTGCCAGGACAGGGTAAACGGGAGAGTCAGGGGGTCCTAGATTATCCCAGGGTACGCCCACGATGCCATTGACGACTAGATTTTTAGGGACCTGCCAGCCTTCGATCCGCGCCCGCGTATAAATGGTGATCCGCAGTGTTACTGTCTGCGTGTCGGTCGGGCCTGTGGCGGTAATCTTCACATTGAAGGTCTGGGTCGGCGTAGCCAGAGGCAGGGGCGCGGGCACGCCGCTAATGACCGCCCCGTTGACCGTCAAACCCGGCGGCAAAGCACTGGAGTCAACACTGA
>JBEKKG010000072.1:0-14009 GCA_050010835.1 Planctomycetota bacterium | reverse complement strand
CATGAAGGATAAGGACGCCGTGGGCATGAGCGACCTGGATGAGTCCCGCGACAAAGTGGCTTGGGGCCGCGAGAAGAAAAGCCGCGTGATGGAAGACGCGGAGCGCTGGGTGACGGCCTACCATGAGACCGGCCACGCCATCCTGGGATACCTGCTGCCTGAGTGCGACAAGCCCTCCAAGGTGACCATCATCCCGCGCGGGCGCGCCCTGGGACTGACCATCGCCGTCCCGGACAAGGACGTTTACAGTCTCAGCCGCAGGCAACTGCTGGGCCGCATCAAGGTCATGTACGGCGGCCGGATCGCCGAGCAGATGTTCACCGGCGACATCACCACGGGCGCGAAGAGCGACATTGATCAGGCCACGGACCTGGTCCGCAAAATGGTATGCGAATGGGGCATGTCCGAGAAACTCGGCCCGATCAAGTACGCGGAAGACGATGAGTCCGTCTTCCTGGGCCGGGAACTGGGCCACCGCCAGGTCCACTCCGATGCCACCGCCATCCAGATTGATGAAGAAGTGCGCCACATCGTGGACCAGTGCTATCGCGACGCCGCGGAAGTCCTGCAACAGCACCGCGCGCAGATTGAGGTGGTCGCCAGGGCGCTGATGGAGCATGAGGCGCTCTGCGGCGAGGAACTGGACACCCTGATGAAGACCGGCAAGCTGGAACTCAGGACCCCCGCCAGACAGGTGGTGCACCGGCCTCTGCCGGCCTCGCCGCCCAAGCCTAAGCAGACCGAAGCGCCTGGCGCCATTGGCAGTGCGCCCACACCCCAGCCGGCGTGAGGCCAATACTTTTGTGAAACTGCTTGACTTGCCGCATGAAACAGGCTAAGAAAAGTGCGCGTTGCAGATGCGCAATGGCCGTAGCGCGCGCAGGCGGCGGCCAGGGGTGGTGCAGGTCAACACGGAGGCTGGGGGCAAGCGCGTATGGGTCTCTTTGACTATATCGCCAGGTGGCGCACTAACAGCCGCATCAGGTCCTTGGAGTCCCAGATTCAGCAGCGGCCGGCGCCGGTGCTCTACTTGCAGTTGGCCGATGCGCATAGAGAAGCCGGCAACGCCCAGAAGGCGGCTCAAGTCTTGAAGCTCGGCGTGGTGCGTTTCCCCAGCGCCCCGGAGATCATCCGCCGCCAGGCCGAGGCCGAGAAATCCGAACGCCAGAATGAGAAGAAGCGCCTGATTGAAAAGATTCAGACGCACCCCAATCCGATCCTCTACGCGCGGCTGGCGGAACTCTATAAGGCGGACGGACAGGTGAGCGAGACCGTCGGCACCTGCCAAAGGGGCATCAAGGCCTTTCCCAAGTACGGCGGGACCTACCTGGTGTTGGGGCAGATTTACGTCGAGAAAAAGCAATGGCAGGAGGCCGGCGGGCAGTTGGAGAAGTCCGTTGAACTGGACAAGTACAACTACCTGGCGCTGAAGCTGCTCGCACAAGTCTATATGGAACTGCAGCGCACGGCGGATGCGATCAAGCAACTGGAAGCGATCCTCTATTTCGCGCCGGGCGACGAGGCCATCCTGGAACTGCTCAAGAAGGCCAGGGAAGCGGCCGGCCAGCCTGCGGAACAGAAGGCCGCCGCGGAGGCACTCAAGGGCTCCACAGCCGCCCCCCGGACTGAGATCCATGCCAGAACGACGGTCGGGCGGGGCGGCGAGCAGCGCGAGGCGGCTTTGCGCAAGACGAACATCCAGCGGATCGCAGAGACTGCCCATCGGGACAAGGCCCTCAGCGACGGTCTCGCCAACATCCGTGCGGTGGCCTCCGTGACGGGCGCGCTGCTGGTGGACCAGTACGGCCTGGTGGTGGCCGCAAGCCTGAGCGAGTCGCTGGATGAGGCCCTGGCCGGGGCTTTGATTACCAACATTTACCGCGCGGCCAGCGGCAACGCGGCCAAGATCACGGCGGGCCAGTTCGAGGAAGGCCTGGTTGAAGGCGACAGCGGGAACATCCATATCGTCCAGATCGAGGAGATGATCCTGGCCATCTTCGCCGGGCCGGGGGTCAGGATGGGGCTGCTGGAAAAGAGCATCCGCGATTTCGCGGGAACGTTATTGCAGCGGCGATAGGGCCTTGCGGAGCAGCGACGCGTGCGTGAAATCCTGGCCAAACTGAACAAGACCGCGGGCGTGCGCGGCAGCATGGTGGTGAACCGCGACGGCATCGTGGTCGCCAGCGATCTGGCCGTCGAGGCCGACGAAAAGAGCATCGGCGCGGTGGCCTCGTCCATTCTCGCAGCGCTGGAGAGCGCCCTCAAACGCATCAACATGGGCAAGTTCTCCCGCTTCATCATCACCGGCAGCGAAGGCAAAGTGGCCGTGGTCGAGACCGGCCAGGCCCTCCTCATCGTGCTCCTGAGCCGCGACGTGAACATGGGCATGGTCAACGTCGAGATCAAGGAAGCTGCCTCAGCGGTAGCCGAGCGGGCCAGGATGTAACCGGCAGCCCGTTGCCGGCTCTCAGCAGCCAACAGGAAAACGTGTCTTATCTACTTAATGCAGCCATCAAGGGAGTGGTGGAAGGCTTCACTGAATTTCTGCCGATCTCTTCAACCGGGCACCTCATCGTCGTCGGCAAGTACCTGCCGCTCACCGCCAACGCAGCCGAAGTAAAAAAGCTGGACGATATGTTCGATCTCGTCATCCAGTTTCCGGCCATTCTGGCGATTGTGGTTCTTTACCGCAGGCGCTTGTGGGACTCAGCGCGCGCCGTGCAGGAGCGGCCTGAGGCGCGGCGGTTCTGGTGGGCGCTGGCGCTCGCCTGTGTGCCCGTCGGGCTGGCGGGGTTGGAATTGGGCAGCGCGGCGGAGATACATCTGCGCAACCCGCTCGTCGTCGCCGTCGCCTGGATCGTCGGCGGCCTGATCCTGGCTTTCTTCGAGCGGCTGGCTATGCGCCCCACGGTAAACAAGGCGGAAGAGGTGCCCCTGGCGTCGGCCGTGAGCATGGGCGTGTTCCAATGCCTGGCGCTCATTCCCGGAACTTCCCGGTCGGGAGCGTCCATAGTGAGCGGGCGGCTGATGGGTCTGAGCCGCACCGCGGCGGCGGAGTTCTCTTTCTTCCTCGCGATTCCCACAATGGGCGCAGCCTGCGGCTACAAGCTGCTCAAAGACTACAAGGATATTGATTGGCACGCTCACGGCGCCATCCTGCTCATCGGCAGCGTCACGGCCTTCCTGTCGGCCTGGGCGGTGGTGGCTCTGTTCCTCCGCCTCTTGGAGAAAAAGTACGGCCTGTCGGCGTGGGGCTGGTATCGCATCGCGCTGGGCCTGCTGGTGCTGGCAACGGTGTAATGATGAATGCTGAATGCTGAATGCGGTTGCCGTTCAGTCCCGCCCCGGCCTTCCCCAAGTCCGCGGGACAGAGAATGGGAAGTATGGGAACGATGGGAGGACTCGGCATACCCTCTTCCCATACTTCCCATCCACTCCCCCTGGGGACGGGGAGGGCCGGGGGGGGACTGAACGGTTACCAAAATCTAAAATCCGCAATCACTCCGCCGGTCCCAGCGCCCAGTCTCCCCTTTCTGCCAGGTCATTGAGGAACTCCAGGACCCGGCGCTGCGCCGCGGGGCCGTGCAGCACCAGGAGCTTCTTCGTCAGCGCGTGGTAGAAAACCCCGGCGCCGGCTTCTTTCCACGACTCAGGGTAAACCCGTTTGCGCACCGCGTAGGCGATGGCCTCACCGCTGATGGGCGAGATGCGGGGCAGCAGGCGGGCGAGGTCATAAGCGCGGACCAGGGCCTCGTCCCAGAGCAACTGGCCGGACGGATAGGGGCGCGCCCCGCGGTAAAACCACAAGCCGCCCGGCGGTTCCACGGAACAGCCGTCGAAGCCGCCCAGCGCCACCAGGGTCCGGGCGGCGTCACGTAACGGGGCGTCGCTGATGTTGACGCTAAGATACGGCCCTCCCCCTGCCCCCTCGCGCAAGGGAAGAGGGGAAAAGGCCACGGCCACGCCGCCGGCCTGGGCCAGTTCGCGCAGCGCGTCCACGAGGCGGCATTGCGTCTTCTGAATGGTGATGGATTTGCCGGCGAGCAGACGCTGGAGCCGCAACTCCGCTGGACCTGGCGGTTCGTCGGGCGGCAGCCCCTGGCCTTCCGGCTCGCGCAACGCGGCGCACAGCTCTTTCAGGCGGCTGCAGGCGGAGGCCGGCAGGACACCCTGGATTTCCTGGCGCGCGGGCTCGAAGGCGAGCGACGTGCCGGGCCGCGCGTCCAGAATCTGCTGGAAGCAGGGCGTCACCAGGGCCATGAGGTCGCTGCCGTCCGCTTGAGCGTGCAGCGCGTCGGCGAGGACCGCCGCGCTTTCCAGCTTCTCGGTTTTGGCCCAGGCAAGCGGGGTGGTGAGCCAGAACGAGCGCTCGCCTTCGCAACGGTAGCGCGCGCCCGTCTGCCGCGCGGTCCAGTCCAGAAGGTGCAGCAGCGCGCCGTCCAGCACTTCGAATTCCAGCGGAATCTGCGCGAACTTTTCGGGCAGCGCGAAAAGGGGGTCAATGCGCAGCGCCGCTCCGCAGCGCGACGGGAACATCTGCACGGCGCGGTCCAGGTTGCCCCACAAGCCCAGGCTGATTTTCCTGTAGCGGATGTCGTCGCGGCCGTAGTCGGAACCCTCGTCCGTTACCCGGGCGCTGGCCGCGCCCTGCGGGCTTGGCGCTGCAATGCGGATTAGCACGGTTTCCGGCGGCTCCGACTCCAGCCGCCCGTCGGAGACCACCAGCGCCACGCTGTAGTTGCCGGGGCGCGGCGCTTTGAAGCGGGCCTTCAGGCCCGGCAACTTCTCCAGTTCCACGCCGCGCTGTTTTTCGGGGGTGGTCCAGCGCGCCACGAGGGCTTGGGTCTCCTCGGCGCCGTCGGGGTCGAACGAGAGCGAGCCGTTGAGCAGCAGCGGCTGATTGGCGTGGCCGGCAAGTTCCTTGGGCAGCCGCGCCACCGGGCGGCGGTCGCCGAGGAGGCCGTCGCGGCCGGGCGGCACGTACGCGCCGCGGCGTTCCGGAATGTCGCCGGCCCGCGGCGCCTCAAAGATGTACTGGCCCGCGCGCGCGGGGCGGAAGCAGGTGAGGCCTTCTTCGTCGCGCAGTTCCACGTGCGGGCCGGAGACCTGGCGCCAGCCTTCGCCCGGCAATTCCACACGCTCACCGGCGCCGGCGAGTTTGCTGCCTTCGCTTTCAGTCAGGAAGGGCCGCCCGTGCCTGACCGGGAACTTCGTCTCCCGCGGCAGGCTCCACCCTTTCTCGTTGCGCACGCGCACCGCAAAACGAAACTGCCCGGGCCGGGAAAGGAAGAGCCAGAGTTTGGGTTCTTTCAGCAGCCCTTCGGGAACCGGCAGTGGCGGCCCGGTCACCTGGCGCCACTCGTATTCCAGCTTGCCGCCGAGCGGATTTACGGACGTGGAGGCATCGAAGAGCACCCAGCAGCCCAGGCGGACTTCGCCGTCCGGGACGATCACGGCGCGCGGCAGGTCAAGTTCGGCCTGGTCTTTCGGGTCGCTTTCCGCCTCGATCACCTCGGCGATGCTTTTCTCGCCCGGTTTTAGCGGCGCCGAGAGGTCCACGGTTTCCGCGGGCGCGCTGCCGCTCTGCCCGGCCTGAAGCGCGGCCGCCAGGCACAGCGCCGCCACCCACACGGCATGAGTTGCTGCGGTCCAGAGTCTCACAAATTGTATTTTAGCACGGAATAGGTGTTGTGGCAACTTATCGGTTCGTGCCACGGATAGGCCGCCGCAACGCGGCGGCTTATCCGTGCCCGCCGTGGCCGCACGGATGAGGCCGGGGGATTCCGGGGACACGATCCCGATTTCCAAACAGCCGGAAATCGGGTCATGTCCCCGGAATCCAGCCACATCCGTGGCACAAACTCAAGAACCGCCCTGCTCACTTCTTGTGGAAGAGCACGTTCGCGGGAATGACTGCCTTGTCGCCTCCCGGCGCCTGCCAGGAGACGATGCAGCCATGCTCGCCCTCGTTCTCGAAGAACTCAACCTTGATGTCGTGGTTGCCGGCTTTCAGGTCCACGTCGCCGTCCTTCTCGTCCATGCCGTGCAAGCCGCCGTTGTCCACCACCTGTTTCCCGTCAATGGCCAGGCGGGAGCCGTCGTCTGAACTGGTGAAGAACTTGTACTTCCCTTCCTTCTCGATCTTGATCACGCCTGTCCAGCGCGTGTAGAAGTGGTGTTCCAGTTCCGTGCCCGGCCACTTCTCGCCGGTGGACTCGACGTTGATCTGTTTCTCGATGCGCGAGAGCGTCGGTTTCTTGTCTTTGACATCCGGGAAATCCTCAACGGCATCGCCCATGTCCCAGTATTCGGCCTTCAAGCCGGGTTCCACTTCGTCAGCAGCAAACGCGCTGCTCAACGTAATCCCGGAGAACAGAAACAGCACCACCAACAGGTATCTCATCGTCCCTCCTCCTTTGCCTGCCCAACCCCGTTGCCCGCACATACAGGCAACATCCGTGGGGCGGGTTGCCAACCCGCCCTGCACCCCAGCCATGAGACTGTACAGGTATGACGGTGGCCCGTTGCCGAAAACTGCCCCAATCATGCCTGCGGCGCAGCCGACCTTTCCCTGCCGGCCAGAATACTTAAGAGATTACCGCGGAAGAACCGGCAGTCAAGTCCGTTGGTTGCGAACAGTTCCTTCCCCTGATACGTAATACTACCAGGAAGGATTGGCCACAGAGTCCGCGGAGCGCACAGAGGCGGTTTCCCTATTTTTCCCCAACTCCCTGTCTCCTCTGTGCTCTCTATGTCCTCGGTGGCAAGAGGTCGTTACCGGCATGGCGCTGCTTGAGATCGCGGACTTGAGGAAGAGTTTCGTCTCGCCTGATGGCGAGCGCTCGTTGGTGGTAGACGTGCCGCAGTTCGCGCTGGATGAGGGCCAACACGTGGCTCTTCAAGGCACCAGCGGCTCGGGCAAAACGACGTTCCTCAATCTCATCGCCGGCATTCTCCAGGCGGACTGCGGGCGGGTCGTGCTCAACGGCCAGAACATAGCCGCTCTGCCGGAGGCCGCCCGTGACCGGGTGCGGGCCGAGAACCTGGGTTACGTGTTCCAGACCTTCAACCTCCTCCAGGGCTTCACAGCGCTGGAGAACACCGCCTTGGGCATGATGTTCGGCCACGGGAGCGACTATGGCCGTGCCCGCGAACTGCTTGCGCGGGTGGGCTTGCAGGAGCGCATGAATTACCGCCCGCGCCAGTTGTCCGTGGGGCAGCAGCAGCGCGTGGCGGTGGCGCGCGCGCTGGCCAACCGTCCCAAGCTGGTGCTGGCCGACGAACCCACCGGCAACCTGGACCAGCGCAATGCCAGAGAAGCCATCGCGTTGATCCGCGAAGTCTGCCGAGAAAACGGCGCGGCCCTGCTGCTGGTGAGCCACGACCGGGACGTGCTGGCGCGCTTCGAGAACGTGAAGCAGATGGCGGAAGTGAACTTGGCGGCGGCCGCATCCAGTTAGCCAGGATTTTTCACCGCAGAGACGCAGAGGGGTTAGAATGAAAGGATTCACTGTTGTTTCCGTTGTTTTTTTCTCTGCGTCCTCTGCGCCCTCTGTGTTGAATGAGTGGTGTCCCATGCGGGATAGGATCTCAGGATGAGTGTTTTGGGAAGCGTAACTTGGCACTCCGGGCTGGCTTTGCTCGTGCGCCGCAGTTTGCAGCAGCACGCGCTTTCCTCGTGCATCACCATCGTCTCCGTGGCGCTGGCCAGCGGACTGGTGATGGCGATCTTCAGCGTCAAACAGCAGACGCACGACGCCTTCATCGGCGGCGAGGCCGGCTTCGACGCCGTTCTGGGCGCGCGGGGCAGCCAACTGCAACTCGTCCTGAACACAGTCTTTCACCTTGAGACTTCGCCGGGCAATATCCCCTGGGCCATGTACCAAGCCATCAAGCAGGATCCGCGCGTCCTGCTGGCCATCCCCTACGCTGTGGGCGACAATTACCGGGGCTACCGTATCGTGGGCACGACGGAGGAAATCTTCACCAAGTTCGAATACCAGGCGGGCCGCAAGTTCAAGGTGCGCACGGGCGGCCGGTTCTTCAACCCGCAGTTGCGCGAGGCGGTAATCGGCAGCTACGTGGCCCAGCGCACGGGCTTGCAGGAAGGCGATGCCATCACTCCCTATCACGGCGTGACTTTCAATGAGCTGACGCGTCACAATGTCACCTACGTGGTGGTGGGCGTGCTGGAGCCGACCAACAGCCCGTCTGACCGCATCGTCTGGATTCCTCTGGAAGGCTTCTTCCGCATGCCCGGCCACATACTCAAAGGCGGCGGCAAGGAGCTCGACGCCTCACACGGCGAAGCTATTCCCGATGAGGCCAAGGAAATCAGCGCCGTGATGCTCAAGTTCGCCACTTCCCGGGTTGGCTGGGACCTCTCGCAGGAGATCAACAGCCAAGGCACCGTGGCCACGCTGGCCTGGCCTATTGACAGCGTGTTGCTGGACTTGTTCGACAAGATCGGCTGGGTAGACAAAGTCCTGGCGCTGGTGGCCTACCTGGTGGTCGCCGTCGCAGCCGGGTCCATATTGGCGAGCGTCTACAACACCATGAACGAGCGGCGGCGGGAGTTCGCCATCCTGCGGGCGCTGGGGGCGCGGCGGGCCACGGTTTTTTCCGCGATCGTGCTGGAAGCAGGCACGATTGCAGCGCTCGGCAGCCTGGCGGGCTTTGCGGTTTACGCCGGCATTCTGAGCGTGGCTGCGGTGGTGGTGCGCGAACAGACCGGCGTGGTGCTCAATGTCTTCCAGGCTGCGGATGTAAGCGTCGCCGCAGGGCTGCATGTTTCCATCCTGCTGCTGGCCCCGCTGGGCATGATCGTCGTGGGCGCATTGGCCGGAGTGATTCCGGCGCTCAAGGCCTACAGCACGGATGTGGCGGAAAACCTGGCGCCGATGTCGTAACGGCAGGGGAGAGGGATTAGGGGCGAGGGGTTAGGGCTTAGGGGTCATTGTATTGGGAGGCGTTATGGGGAAGAATGGTGGTTTAATAGTGAGGGCTGGGTGGGCAGTCTGCTGCTGTTTGTCCGCTGCCGGGGCCGGGAGCGCTCATGAGCACAAAGCGCCGCACGGGGGCGCGCTGATTGTGTTCGGGGAAGAATTCGCCCACGTGGAGTTGGTCCTGGACGGGCAGTCAGGCAAGCTGACCGCCTACGTGCTCGATGGCGAAGCCGAAAAGTCCGTGCGCGTCAAACAAAAGGAGATTGAACTGCGCCTGCGCTTCGCGGACAAGAAGGAAGAGACCGTGGCTGTGACGCTGAAGGCCGTCTCCAACGTGCTGACCGGCGAAACCGCAGGCGACACCTCGCAATTCGCAGGCGAGGCCGCGGCACTGAAGGGCGCCACGCGCTTCAGCGGCGCAATTGCCGCGGTCTCGGTCAAAGGCCAGGAGTTCAAAGATGTTCAGTTCAAGTTCCCGGAAGGGAATGAAGACAAAAGGTGACGGGTGATAGGTGATAGGTGACACATGATTCCCATTATTCCCATATCTCCCATGAGGAGCACGACATGACCACACTTCAATGTGCCGATGTTCCCGGCCGCAAAGGCCACCTCTTCATTGCCGCCGGATTGCTGCTGCTGGGCGGGATCGCCACCAGTTACTGGATCGCTGACGCCTTCCCGGACTCGCGGCGCCGCCCGCGCTCGGCCTTGACCCAAGGCGAACCCATCAATTCCGCGGCCCCCATGGACGGAACGTCCCGGAACCCTGACGCGCACGTCGTCATCGAAGGCGGCGACTCAGATTACGCCACGGTCACCTTCGATCTGCTCGGCAGCTTCTTCTATGAGATCCGCCGTCCTGGCGCGACCCACGACGCGCTGGGCCTGCCCCTCGTCCAGGACCAGATTCCCGCGCCCATCAAGATCCTCAACCACAAGCGAGTCGCAGTCCAAGGTTTCATGTACGTGGACAAGATTTCGGGGGAAAGAGTAAGGACCTTCTGGCTCGTCAAGGACCGCTCCAAATGCTGTTTCGGCAAGACGCCGCGGATGAACGAGTGGATTGACGTACGTATGAAGGAAGGCCGCTTTGCCAGACCCATTAACGACCAGGTCATCACCGTCTTCGGCGTACTGGAGATAGGCGAAGTGTACGAGAATGGGCAACTCCAGAGCATTTACCGCATGGAAGCCCACGATGTGGCCTTGGCGCCGGGAATCTAGGTTAGGGGTTAGGGGCGAGGAGTTAGGGGCGAGGGGTTAGGGACCGCACGACGCCAGCCACTGCCCACTAGCCCCTCGTCCCTCGTCCCTCGCCCCTCACCCCTCGTCTCTCGCCCCTCGTCTCTCGCCCCTCGCCCCTAGCCACTGAGTTCCTGGTATATCGCCAGGCATTCCCGCGCCGCCTTGTCCCAAGAGAACTCTCGCGCCCGGCGCAAGCCCTTCTCGATACAGGCGCTCCGCAACGCAGCATCCTCAGCCAGTTTCTCTATCTGCGCGGCGATCGAGTCTACCGCTTGCGGGTCAGCGAGCAGCCCCGCGCCGCCCATGATCTCAGGCAGACTGCCCGTGGTTGAGCCGAGCACCGGGCAGCCACAAGCGAAGGCTTCGAGCGCTGGAATGCCAAAGCCCTCGTACCACGTGGCGAAGAGCAAGGCCTGCGCGCCGCTGTAGAGCGCGGCCAGGTCGCCATCCGGAACGTAGCCGAGGGGCTTGAGCGCGTCCGCGCACCGCGAGCGGGCAATCGCGGCCTGAATCTCCGCGCCGCCATAGCCGCTTCTGCCGGCCAGAGCGAAGAGCAGGTCCTTGTTCGTCCGCGCGCGCGCCAGTGCGAAGGCCTCGATCATGCCCGCCACGTTCTTGCGTTTGTTCATGCTGCCCACAAAGATGAAGTACGGCCTGTCCAAGCCGTATTTCGCGCGCACGGCCTGCACTTCGTCCGCCGGACGGGGAGCGAAGCCTTCCCCGCCGGCTTCGTAGACCACGCGCAGCTTCCGCGGGTCGGGTTGCAGCGTTTCCAGGACATCGCGCCGCCCGGCCTCGCTGACACAGATGATGCGGTCGGCGCGCCGCACCAGCTCGCGGTAGCGGCGCGCCTTCATTTCGCGGAACTCAGCCGTCGCGAACTCCTGCGATTGCAGCACGGAGAAAACGTCGTGGATGGTGGCGACGGTTGGGGACTTCAGCCACGCGCCGGGCAGGCGCGCGTCCAGCCCGTGAAAGACATTGATGGAGCGCGCGAAAAACGGGTGCAGCCCGCCGCAAAGCAGTTTGTGCCTGAAGTTCGGGCCGGGCAGCGCCGGCTTATGGAAAATGTTCTTCAGCCGCGAGGCGCGCCGCACCAAGGCAAACCCGTGCTGGCCGCCCACGCGCGCAAAGGCCGCGACCAAGCGGCGAATGTACATCGCCACGCCCGTGGCTTCGGGCCGCGCAGCGCTGGAAACGTCCAAGGCAATATGCATGGCTCCCGTATAGCACGTCCAGCCGTGGCTTGCACTTGCAGGCTGGTCCAAAGCAGGTCCTGCTACAGCAGGTCCACCAACGCCATCGCCGGATCCGGCGATTCAGGATTGGGTACCAAACGCTGGTTCCTGGTGTCCACCACAAAGTCCAGGCCCTCAAGCGGGATCTGGCCAAGCAGCGCGGGTGCGCCGGCGGGCACACCAATCACATCCACATGCACTACACGGCCAAGCACCTTGAGCTTGGCAGGGCCGTAGATTGTGCTGGAGACGACCTGTCCGTTCCACACGCGCGCCTTGACTGTGCTTACGACCCGCAGACCCAGACGCTGAATGACATCCTCCGGCAGAACCAGCATGGTCGCGCCAGTGTCCACAAGGGCGGTCAGGGTCTCCCGCCGGACCTTATCAGGCGAAAGATAACCAGCCTGCACCAGTTCTTCATCCCCGCCGCTGCTGACCTCAATCACTTCTGCGACTCTGCCCATTTCCTTTTTGTCTCCCATAGTGCCAGACCTCCGCAAAAGAGACCTTTTGATCATACCACTTGCGCTGCCCCGCCATGTGCTCTTTCTTGCGGATCATGACACGGTCAAAATGCCGCCGCCAGGGCCTCACGACGTCCGCTGCCGCTTGCTCAGGTACGCCAGCAGCGCGCTGCTCAGCAGTTCAGCCGTGCTCAGCGGCACGAAGTCAATATCGTGCTGGCGGCAGAAGCGCCTGAGCCGCTCCGTGTGGCCGGCCAGGGCCTCGCGGTAAGCCTCGGCAATGTAGCTGCCCTGCGCGGTGAGCCGCTGCTGGGTTTCCGCATCCACGAACTCCACGTTCTCGCGATAGGGAAAATCGCGCTCCTCCGGCGCCAGCAGATGAAAAACAATGATCTCATGCCGCCTGTAGCTGAAGCCCTTCAGCGCGGCGATGATGCGCTCGGCGTCGTCGAGCAGATCGCTGATCAGCACGATCAGCCCGCGCTGGGGAAAACGCTCAGGCAGCCCCGCCAGCCCTTTCTCCGTGTCCGTGCTGCGGCCGGGCGCGGTGTTGGCCAGGGTCCTGTAGAGCTGGTGCAGGTGGACGGTGCTGGAGCGGGCCGCAATTACGTCGGCGTGCTCATCGCGGAAGACGGCCAGGCCCACGGCGTCGCCCTGGTGGATCATCAGGTACGCCAGGGCCGCGGCCAGGTTGCGCGCGTAAGTCCATTTCTGGATGCCGCGGGAATGGCCGCCGGGCAGGGCCTCCGGGCCGCCGAAGCGCATGGAACCGGAGGCATCCACCAGGATGTGGCAGCGCGTGTTGGTGTTCTCCTCGAATTGCTTGATGTAGATACGGTCCGTGCGGGCCACGACTTTCCAATCAATGAACTTGAAGCTGTCCCCCTTGGCGTATTTCCGGTATGAGCTGAACTCCGAGGAGAACCCGTGGTAGGGGCTTTTGTGCAGCCCGATCAAAAAACCCTGGACGATGAAGCGCGCGACCAGTTCCAGGTTCGAGATGTGCGCCAGCACGCGCGGATCGAGGAAGCGCGTGTCGCCGTCCAGCGATTTTGGAGTTTGGATTTCGGATTGCGGATTGGCGGCCACATCTGGAGACATTCACGACCTCAGCTTGATGCCAGGAAACCGCCGATCACCGCGAGAATCGGCTTGAGTGTTTTTTGAACAGGGTCAATCTCGACGCCAAAATTCTCAAGCGCCGTGGCCCCGAGCAGCAACAAGGAGCCTTTCGGGGCAAAGATGGTCGGGCAGGGCAGACGGCCCTCAAGCCCCTCTATCTGAAAATCGCAGAAGCCCAGCAGTCTGCTTCCCTGCCTGCCGTCCGCGAGAATGAGGCTCCGTGTTGCGGCAGGCTCCACGCCTATCCGCTCGAGGTAGTCTTCGGGCACGAACGAATAGAAGGCGCCTGTGTCAATCCAGAAGTCCTCTTCGAAGAACAACTCCGGCTTCTTGCTGTTGGATACCTTAACTCTCTTCTTGAACATCCCCATGTTAGCTCACCTCTCTGAAACAAGCATACCGCCTTTACGGCGTTCGTCAAAGCCCCTGTTTACCTGCTGAACGCCTCTGGCTCCGTGTACCCCGCCGACGCCACGCCGCCCGCCCTGGCGTCCAGGGGCACGAACGCGCGGTCACTGTAGTAGGGAAAGAGCCACAGGTCGTCGGCCCAGGCACGCACGGTCGCGGGCTGCGTGCCGTGCGCCTGGATATTGGTCAAGTAGAACCTTTCGCCGGGATACATTTTCTGAAAGAGCTTGGCCACCGTGGGGACTTTGTCGGCCAGGCCGCGCAGGAATACGTCTGTTTCCGGGGCGGACCAGGCCTTGCCTGCATTGGGACGGCACTGCGGGGTGTCCCAGTCGCGGTACTTCATCCCAAAACCGCGCCGCAGATAGCCGTGGCGTGAGAGCTGGTCGTTCAGCCACGCTCTGTAGAAGACGTACAGGTTGACGTCAAAGCGCTCCCGCTGCAAGCCAGTCATCTTCATGGGGAAGTAGATGCCGTCGCTGCCGCCCGTCTTGAAGCTGAATCGCAGGGGGTGCAGATCGACCGGCTTCTGGGCCTTCAAGTTGGCCTCGGCCACCTTGATCCCCTTGTCCATCGCTTGT
>JBEKKG010000071.1:0-14079 GCA_050010835.1 Planctomycetota bacterium | reverse complement strand
GAGGCCCGCCAGAATGCCCGTCAGCACACACAGGGCCAGAAAGCGGAACCAGGCCTGCAAATGGAAGAACCTTGCCGCGCGCTCCAAGTGGATCGAGAACCGTGTCATGCCGGACTTCCTATGGTACTGGCCTGTGGAAGAGAGCAAGTGCGATACCGCACGTCCCTAGCGCGTGCTTGCCGGCGTGGGCGGCGGGGTAGTCCAGTCATCCTCATCCACCTTCGGCTGGCGTTTGCGCCGCGGGGGAGCCTCTTTGGGATCTTTGAAAAGTCCGGCGTCGGCGGGCGCGTTGGGATCGAGGAACACCCCTTTGTCCGTCCGCTTGTCGGAATCAGGCGCCGGCGGGACGGGCGCGTCCTGGTCGGGCACGGCGGGCGGAGCATTCTTAGCGTCTTTGCCGCCCGCTCTCTTCTTGTGGGCTCTGAACATATCGAAGGGATCGAAGTTCCGTTCCTCCGGGGCTTCCGTTTCATCTCCCGAGACCTCGCCGGCGTTGACCAGCAGGTCCTGGCTGGGCACCACCACGTTGCGATAGGTGGCCACGGGCATGACGGAGAAAACGACCGCATTGTTCCCGAAATTCCGGTCTATGGCGTAGGTAAACGTAACGTCCAGGGGGCCGTAACTGCGCGTCACCGTCAGGCGCTCGATTTGCTTCCCTTGGCGGGTGAGCAGCGACGTCCGCAACTCGTAGATCTGCTCGTACGCCGTGCGCCAGCGCTCGCTCATCTGGTACTCTGCGCGCACCAGATATTGATCGGAACCGGTGATAGCCAGCGCGTTGTCAGAATAGTTGAACCTTTCCGAGAAGTACAACCGCCAACGGCTGTGCGGGTCGAAGGTGAGCCCGTAAGAGGCCGTCTCCCTGGTGCCGTGGCTCGGCTCAAAACCAATGCTGCCGTCTATTTTGAAAGCGTCTGCCACGCGCAGAAAACTGTCAATATGGAACAGGTCTATATTGTCGCCATGCAGCAAACGGTCCTGGTCGCTGTCGGCAGGGTAGCAATCCATGGCCATGTCAAAGCCCGCGAAGTTGAGATTGCGCGTGTCGCCTTCCGCGGTGCGGACCTTGGTCTGGAAGGTCTGGTCCAGAGCCAGGGTGACCTTGTTCACTTTGGTCAGATCGTCAATCTGGTCGAAGTCGCGCAAAGCAGCGGGGTCCGTGGTCGTGTTGCTCACGCCGCTGTAGCTGAGGCGCGGCTCAATCACGTGGTGCAGGCCCTGCACGCCCAGTTCTTTGTTCTCAAGCTCGGCGAACGTGCCGTAAAGCCGGGACGTAACATCCAGGCCGTAAGTGGCCGCGCCTTGGGACGTGCCGCCGCCGGTGCGCGAGTCGTCATAGCCCTGCTGCTGCGTGCCCAGATGCGGCACGAAGTTGACAGGCCCCCACATTATGGGCCGGGCCACGTCCATCTTGGCGTAGCCGCGGTCCGCCGTAAAACCGGGCTCGTCGTAGACCATGCGGTCGAACTCCCGCGACAGCCGCGCGCCTTGGGCCTCGCCGGAGAAGTACATGCCATAGGGCATGGGGGTGGGCGCCAGGGAATACGTCAAAGCCGGCTGCGCGCCGCTGAAAGTGCCGTACTCCACGGGACTGCGCGGCGCGGAGCCGTCGAACTCCTGTGTTCTGCCGCGGTACAGCAGTTCCACGGAGTAATTATCGCCGGCTTTGCGCGCGGAAGCCAGCGCTTCCGGCTGGTTCTCGCTCAGGTAAGTGTGCCGGAAGTATTCGAGCATGAAATCGCGGTCGGTCTGCCGCTCATACTTGAAGTCCAGCATGATGTCGTCAATACCTGCGAAGCGCTGGAGGGGCTGATGTTGCTGGAAGTCCACCATGCCGCGGAGTTCACTAGGGTCCTTCTCCAAGTCAAAGGAGGGCGGGCCGGCGTTATCCAGTTTGCGGCGTTCGGCGAAGAGCAGGTTGGCGTCGTACACGCGCCTTGGGAAACCGTCAATCTTCGGCTGCAGCCGGAGTTCCAGATCGCGGCGCTGGCGGTTCAACTCGTCGCCCTCCGAGATCTGAAATTCGTCCGCCGCATAAGCCTGAAGATGGCCCGTGCCGCGCTCCAGGCCGGTGTCCTCCTGCGTTCTCTGAGGCGGGCGCCGCCCCGTCTCCCAATCCAGCACGAAGCCCGCAGCGGGGCCGCGGCTCCAATGTTCGTCCAAATCCAGGTACACTCTTGTCAGAGCGAACAGCTTGTCTTCACCGGTGCCAAATTGATAGCCGAAGCGATTCGCGGCAAAACGTCCGAAGATGCTCGACCTGCCGACACTCAAACTGTAGAAGGGATAGCCCTGGACGATGTCATAAGTGACCTTTGGGAAGGGGAAGAGGCTGAAGCCCAGGATGTTGATGCGCGCCCCGCGGGCCACTATTTTGCTGGGAACCAGCGACTGGTTGGGCTCCGCTTCCGTGCTCCTTTTGTGGCGGGGCGGCTTGATCTGTTCTGCTTCCGCTTCTGTAATCAGGTGAAATTCCATCTCGCCGGCATTCAGGCCGTACATGGGATGGACCATGTCGTCAGTGGTGATGTAGGCGTCTTCGGCCGTGTACAGCCGGCTGCTCTTCTTGATCAGCCGCGCGGCCTTGAACATCAGGTTGACACGCGCCTGGGGATCGTCGGCAGGCACCAGGTAAACGCCGTAGGGGTCGCGGGTCCGCAAGAAGGCAGTAGTGCTGTCCAGCGGCACCGACTGGCGCAGTTCGTCGCGCTTCCTGAATTTGTCCTCCCGCAGTCCGCCGCCTCCCGGGCCTGTGCCCCGCGCCTTGGATCTGTCCGTCTTGGTTGAAACGCGCACCACCGCGTCCACAACATAGCCCGTGTCATGTGTAACGTCCATGTAGGCCACCTGCGCAGTGATCTCCGACTCGCCGGCCAGCAGCCGGACATTGCCCTCGGCGTACATTTCCTGTGTTTTGCGGTAGTAGACGATGTGGTCGGCTTCCAACTTCATGCCCTTGGCGCGCACCCAGGCGCTGCCAGTCAGGATGACCAGACCGTCTGTTTCCACAAACGACTGCTTGACGGCGGACCAGTCCACCTCGGGCAAGGGCCCTTCCCCCTTTCTTGACGGGGGTGCATCCAGGCCCGGCAGCGGCGGTGGCGGAGTTGGGGCCGGCGGTGTTTCAGCCGCGCCCAGCGCCCAAAACAGCACAACCGGCGCCGTCAAGACGAAGTGAAATGAGCGCATCCTTCCTTTCCTGGTGCAAGTACCCAAACAGCCTCCGGGAATCTAGTATCGTCAAATTTAGGCGCGCGCCGCAGAACACTGAGAGAGGAAACCGGAGCGGTTACTGCCCCCCGGCCGCAGCCTTGTCGAACTCCTCCCAGGCCTTCAGCCATTCTTCCTGCACAACGCCCGGTTGCCGGTAGCAGCGGCTGACACGATACGAACCGGTGGACAGGCCGCTGGTGCAATCAAAGTAGGCCAACACGGTCTTCTTGAGCTTGGCGGCGTCGAGCGCCCCGGCGAGGCCCTTGGCGACTTGCTCATGCACCTGCTTGATTTCATCTTCGGTCAAACGCCGCCGCGGGTCGTAGAGGAAGCCCGGGTCCTTCTGAAGCAACTCGGCTTTGTCCGGCGCCACGGCCTTCACGAGCTGCTCCCAGGTCTGCTTGGCTGCCGCCTTCTTGTCCACTTTCGCAGTCAGCGCCGCCTCAACCTGGAGGTTCACGTTGTCCCAGTCAACATCCGCCTCATCGAAGACAGCGTACAGTTCTTCCAGGGCTTTCCCCGCTTCGATCGTGGTCTTGCGCCTCTCCAGGTCGGTCTTGCTGCCTTCGGTAACGGTCTTATTCAGCGCAAAGCGGTCCTTGGGCGAGTCCTTCTTCAGTTCCTTCAGCGCCTGCGCCTTGTAGATAGTGGAGCGGCCGTCGTCCACGATACGGGCTTCCACGTTGACTTTGGCGCCTCCCACGTCCACCTCGACCGGGCAGACGTAGGCGATACTGTTGATGGCGATTTCCTGTGCCGAGCGCGTGGAGTTGGTTATCACGAAGGGGAAAGCGCACATTAGTTTGTCGGCCCCCGCCGGAGTCTTGAGCGCCAGGACCTTGATCTGGGCTTCCTTGGCATCCGCCGGGGTGGGCACTGTGATGGACTGGTCCCACATCCACAGGTAATCCCAGCGGCGGTCGCGCAGCTTCAATTCCTTGCGGTAGACGTGGAATTCGTCGGCCTCGCGGGTAAAGGTCAGGACCAGCACGCGCCGCATCTTCTCGTCGTACCGATGCGCGTTGTTCAGCCCGTGCACGAGGATCTTCAAGACGGTGAACTCATTGCTGAAGTTGGTCCAGAGCGCGGCGCCCCAGCGCGTCTGCCCCGGCTCAAAAGTAGACATGGGCTGCAAAACCTCGGTGCCCTTCTCCGGGTCGAAGGCATACAGGGCCAGGTGCGCATCCGGCTCCAGCGGCGCGACGCCCTGTTTTATGAGCTCTTTGTCGCGCGGAGTGTCCGAGCCGGCCAGGGGGCGCTGGACTGCATCCGCCATCAGGCGCTCCGGGGCGAACCCGCCGACAGAGTTGTTGAAGACGCCTTTGTTGGTGACGGCCGTGAACATGGGGCTGATGCGCCGTTTCTTGGGCGTCGAGTTAGTCACAGTGTAAGTGAAAACGAACCAGGCTCTGGAGGAGCCCCAGGCCGTGTCGGTGCTCAAATACTGAGGGGCGTCAATGTGGAAATCGCTGAGGTTGAGCGACCAGCGGTCGTGCTCGTAGATGCTGAAGTCGTCGGGGCTGACCTCATACAGGTCACGCACCGGTTGCTTCAGGCCCAGGGCGGCCTCGATGGTCGCCGGTTCCTGCACCGGTTTCGTTTCCTCGTCAATGGTCACTGAAGCCGTTCCCAGCTCCGCGGCCTTCTGGCGTGCGGCCTGCAAATCGGAGACGATCTTCAGGTAGTCTTCATAAAGCTTCTTGCGCTCATCCAGCACCTTCTGCCGGGCTTCTTTCTTCTTCTGCAGGAATTCCTTCTCTGCCGGGTCCGCATCCGCCGGGAAGTTCTCCAGCTCGACCAGGGTTTCAGCACTGAGCACGCGGCCAGACGCCGCCAAGCTGATCAGCAGCGACGGAAACAGAAACCGCAGGCTCGCACTGCTCATTCTCATGTTCATGCCCATTCAAGAACCCTCTTTCTCCGTGCCCGCAATGCCACCTCCCCTGCAACTCTGAGCGGCCAAGCCCGAGCTGCGGTCCCCCAGCGTCTCTTAACCGATACTCCCGCGGACTTTAGCCTCTTTTCTGTAAAGTCAAACTCATTTTGTGCTATTATTGAGTAGTCCTTAACCCCAACCGCCACAATAGCCGATAATATGATGTGGATTCCGGGGACATGACCCGATTTCCAAACAGCCGGAAATCGGGTCATGTCCCCGGAATCCGGCGGCTTACTCCCTCAAGAGGATGTCCATGAACTACAGCTCACTGCACGCTTCTCCAAGCCGCTGGCGCAAGGCCTGCCTGCCAGTCCTGGCCATAGCCGCCATCGTGGTCCCAGGCGTCGTGTTCGTCAGACTGCGCTGCCAGCCCAAGGTCCCGCAAGCTGTCAGCGCAACTGCGGCGACGCCTCTCACCTGTTGGCGCATAGAGGTCGCCGGAGACGGCCCCCAGCATTTCAGCGGGGAGTACACGCCGGGACGGGTGCTGTTCGTCCCCGCCGGCGCCGGCTTCGCCGTGGTTCCCATGCCCGGCAGCGCCACGGGGATGTTGGTTGCGGCGTCGTCTCTGGGCGCGTGGGACCACGAAGGCGGAGAACTCAACCCGCCCTGCCAGACAGCCCAAGGTTGGCAACAGAACTGCCGCGCGCCACTGGCCCCGGGGCTTTACCGGCTGTGTTGGAAACCTGGCAAGGTGGAGGGTGACTGGCGCCAGGCGCAGAGCAGCGGTGGCGGGGTGGCGTGCGACATCCGGCAGGCGGCCGGCGAACTTGCTGCCGGTCCGCAATCCGCAATCCCCAATCCGGAATCCGCAATCCGCAATCCGCAACCCCCTATCCCCAATCCGCAATTGGACGTGCTGGTCCTGGCACGCGCCGAGTTTCAGGCCCAGAGCGGCAGAGTGGCTGCGAAAGTCAATGGGAAGACAATCGGAACCTACCTGGAGCCCTTGCAGTCCCCGGTGCGGCGCGTGCGCGAGAATGCGCCGCTGTATCAGCCGCCGCACTACTTCGCGCTGCTGACCCCGCAGACGATACCGCTGACCCTGGGGCCTGATTTCGAGCTGGGCCAGTTGGTGGCGTTCAAAGACTACCATACACCCGACGGCCACAAGGTCTACACTACGGAACGCCACACCGACCTGCTGCCCCTGCGGCCGGAACTGCTTGACAAACTGGCCAAGTTGCGGGAACGCCTGCGGGCCAAGGGCGTCAAGGTTACCCGCTTCTGGATCACCAGCGGCTTCCGCACGCCCGCCTACAACCATGCCATCGGAGGCGCGGCCTACAGCCGCCATTGCTATGGCGATGCGGTGGACTTGGTGATTGACGAAGGCGGCAACAAGCGCATGGACGACCTGAACGGCGACGGCAGGATTGACCGCAAAGACGGCATCGTCATCGGCAATGCCTGCCGCGAGTTGGAACTGGAAGGCGCCGTGGTGCCGGGTGGCATAGGCGTGTATGAGTGGGACAGCGAGGACTCTGTGCGCTGCCATGTCCATATTGACTGCCGCGGCTACATCTCCCGCTGGGGCCAGGTGGGCATGGGCAAGCACAAGAAGACCTTCACCTGGTGGCCCAAGGCGGAGTTTCAGGAAGAAGAGGCAGGGGAGTAAAGAACGAGGGGTGAGGGACGAGGGGCGAGGGGCGAGGGGCGAGGGAGGAGGGACGAGGGACGAGGGACGAGGGGCGAGGGAAAAGGGACATGCCAACACGCGTGTGGCTGCATGTGACCCGTCACTGCGCGGTAGTTATTCGGTCCCCTCGCCCTTGCTTCCGCCGCCTTGGCCTTCGCTGCTTCGCCGCGGTTTATGCTTGTCTATTTCGTCACGCAGGCTTCCTTTCTGGGGGTCATTCGGGTACTTCCTTACAAAGTTTTCGTACATCCCGAGAACCTCGTCGTACTTCTTCTTAGACCATTTTGCAGATGCAGGTTCCCTGCCCTCACCTGCAGATTCATGTTCGGCATTGCCGCCAAGACCGACCTTACTCCTGAGCGCAGCGAGGTCGGCGTCATGTTCAACGGCTGCAGGCGGCACGACCTTTGGTTCGCTGGGCTTCGGGGCTGGTTTCGCTTCCTCCACAATCTTATCCAACCGGCTGCGGAGGTTGGGGATTTCGGGATCGTCCTTGTACTGTTGGCTAAACGCATTGAACAGGCTTTGGGCTTTCCCCGCATCTTTAGCCAGGAGCGCCTTGTCGAGATCAGAGAAGTCAGACTTGCGTTTGGCCGCTGCGTCGGCTTCACGTTTCTTGGCGGCGGAGGCGGCCAGGACATCGGCAACTTCCTTGGCCTTCTTCTCGGCGTCGCCAAATTTTGGCAGAAGAGCGGCCGCATCCGTGTATTTTTGTTGTGCTTCCGGCAACTGTCCCTTTTCCTCCGCTGTCTTGCCTGTTTGCATGAGCGCACTGTACTGCTTGACCGCGGCCAGTTTCTCCTGGGCAGTCTTCAGTCTGGCGTCATCGGGTTGCAGCTTGGCAGCGTCCGCCAGTTTGCCGTCGGCTTCAGCCTCGCCGCCGGGCTTTGCAAGGAGGAGCCCCAGGCCCTCGAACAAGGCATTGACTCTGTCGAGTTTCTTCTGGTTGAATGACTTTTCTAGGTCCGGGGTGCGGGTGTCATCCTTGTAGCTGGCCTTGTAGTTGTTGAGCTCCCTTTGCGCAGCCGTAAAAACGCCCACTTCGCTCGTGAGGCTTAACGCCTCCACCGTGCCCTTCATTTTCCCGTAGGCGGACTCGGCGTCTGCTTTGGTCTTCTTTTCTTCCTCGGCCTTTTGCTTCGCCAACTCCTGCTGGCGCGCCAATTCTGCCTTGTCGGTATTCGCCTTGCCGAGCTTCTGCTTGACCTCAGCCTCGCGCGGGGGAGTCGGGGCTACACCTTCCAGTTCTTTGGCCAGTTCTTTGGCTTTATCGTACTCTGCCAAAGCAAGTTTGTACTGGGTGATTTTCTCATCGTATGCATCTGCGTTCAGGTTTTCCGCGGCTGTGGCATATTCATTTCCTTTGGCGACTGACGTGTCGTACTTGACCAGGTCTTCAACCCTCTTCTTGAGGTCTTCGACCTTGTTGTCTCTGAACGGGCTTTTCAACGCCTGGGCAAGCTGTTGTTGCGCTTCTTGCGACTTGCCTGTGCGGAGCGCCTCCCGGACCTTGGTCAGCAGGTCACTGTATGCGGCCTTGTCCTTGAACTCTTCGCGGCGGGCCGTGATCTTGGCCTGCACGGCAGAGAGCTTATCCTCCCTGTCTTTATCGCCCGGGAAAAGCTTCCGGGCTTCTGCCAGGTTCTTGTCTGCCTCGTCCAAGTCGGATGCTGAGCCCCCAGTTGCCAACTGGGTGGCCAGCGAGAGCGAGTTCTCGAAGTCCTTCTCTTTCCTCTTCTGTTCCTTCTGTTCCTCCGCCTTGCGCCTGTCCTCCAGGGCGGCCAGGACGCGCTTCTGTATCGTAGTCGCCTTCTCATGCTCAGGCGCCGCGGCCAGCACGGGCTTGAGAGTCGCGAGGGCCTCTTCAAGCTGCCCTTTGGCCTCTTGCCCCTCAGCGGCGGTCAACGTCTCGGCAAGCTTCTTTTCACGCTCCTTCCGTATCTGTTCCGCGGCATTCTTCTTTTCCTCGTCCTTCAGCAAGGGCTCAATCTTGGCCAGGAGGCCGGTGACTTCATTTTCCTTTCCCGCCACCAGCATGTTCTGAGCTTCGAGCGCTTTCTTGTTCGCGTCGCCGTATCTCTTATCCTCCAACGCCTGCGTGGCCTCCTGGATGAGCTTGTCGCAATCCTTCCGGCGCTGCATCTCGGTGGCAGCTTCCTTCAGTGAGAGCGCAAGCTTCTTGGCCTCCTGGTTCAGCGGGTCATTCGTCCCAGGGAATTCTTTGAGGACCTCGTCCACCAAGCCTGCGGCCTGTTCAGGCTTGTCGTTGCCCAGTTTGCGCGCCTCAGCCAGTTTATCCTTGGCCTTCCCTTGTCTCTCGGCCGCAGCTATGTTCTTCCTGAGTTCTGTCAGCTTGTGATCGGCCTTCTTGGCCTCAGGGTCGTCTCCAGGCAAGAGCGAAAGGGCGGTATTGAGCACCTCCACGGCCTTCTGCAAATCGCCGCTCTGCTCCAAACCGGCGACCTCCTTGAGTTTCTCGTCAAACTTCTTCCTGTTCTCCAAGGCGGCAATGCCGTCCGCGACCGCCTTTTCGAGTTGGCGCGCGTTTTTGCCGGAAACCTTCAGGTCCTTCGCCAACTGCAGGCGCCACTTGGCGTCCTCCGCATCGGCAGCCTCAATGCTCTTTCGCGCCTCACCGATAAGTTTGGCATGGCGCGTTACCGCGCCCGGCTCCGCCGGCTGCTTGAGCTTCACGATCCCGTCAAGAGGAGGCTTGATGCTTGCTTCTTCACTCGGGAATTTGCGCAGCAGTGCGCTGAGTTTCGATTCGGCCTCGTCCAGTTCGCCCTCGTCCAGCGAGTTCTCCTGCATCTTCTGCGTCACTCTGGCGAGGAATTGTTTATCGTCATCACTGAGCTTATGTTTTCTGAGGGCCAGGAACCCGAGCGCGGCCAACACGAGGGCTGCCGCGGCGGCGGCGCCGACAAAAATCAGCCCCCGCCCGGAACCATGCGCCGCCAACCGGTGGCCCGGACCAACCTGCGGATTGATCTGCACTTTGATCGTTTGCTGGGATTTGACCGGCGCGGGGGCCGCAGGGGGCGGCGCGGCACCAGGCTGGCCCGGCTCACGGCCCACCTTTATCTTGATGCCGCCGCCCGGAGGGCCAACGTCAAGGGCAGGCGACGCCGGCATGCCCAACTGCACCGCCGAGCCGGCGAAAATGGAATTGCTGGTGGCACACTCCTTCATTTGACGCAGCAGCGCGTCGGCATCGGGGAACCGCTCCTCCGGCTTCTTGGCCAGGCATTGGTCAACCAGGGCACAGAGGCCGGACGAGATGTCAGACCGGACTCTGGACAACGGCTTGTGCGGGTCGTTGATCGTCGCCATCATCGTCAGCATGGTGGTTTCGCGGGCGAAAGGCTGGGTGCCGGTCAAAAGCGTGTAGAGCGTCGCGCCCATGCTGAAGACATCTGAAGGCTTGCCTGCTCTCTTGGCGTCTATGACCTGCTCAGGGGCCATGTATCCCGGCGTACCCAGGGAGGTCTGGGTCCGGGTCAGGACGCTGATCTCATCCGCGTGACGGTCGCCCTCCGCCCTGGCCACGCCCAAATCCATGAGCTTGGAGTTCTTGAAATCAAAGGTCCGATCCGGCGTCAGGGCGCGGGGGATCATTATATTGTCCGGCTTGATGTCCCTGTGGACCACCCCGTTCCGATGGGCCACGGCCAACCCGGCGGTGGCGGCAGCCACGATTTGCACCGCCTCGAGCTCTGACAACGCGGCCTGCCCGCGTTCCTTAACCATCTTCAGGTAGGTCCTGGAAGTCTCGCCGGAGACGTACTCCATGAGCAGGTAGTGGAGTTCTCCGTCTATGTCCACATCTATGACGCGGCACACATGCGGGGACTCGATACGGGCTGCCAGGCGCGCCTCGCGTTGGAAACGCTTGGCCAGGTCCGGGTGGTCGTTGACCAGATGAGGCGGCAGGATCTTGATGGCGACTTCAGACTGCAGGCGCGGGTGGATGCCGTAGTAGACAGCGCCCATTCCGCCCTGGCCCAGCTTGGCCAGCAGCGGAATGCCCCCCACCGACGGGTACTCCACACCGTTGACGGCTATACGCGGAGCATCCCGCAGCAGCGCTTCGTGGGACAGGTCCTGGGCTGCGCGTGTGGCGTTGGCGAGGCCCTCCAGCAGGTTCTCGCTGGCCGGCTCGGCCTCGCGGCGGGGTTTCTTGCCCTCCGGCACGCCGCCCTTGCTGGCTGGTTCGGGGACCTTGGGCGCGGGCGTCCGCGCGGTTTGGACAGTCGGGCTTACGTTTCCCGCCCCTGGCTTGGGTTGCTGGGTGTTACCGGCCATCTAGGTCCTCCCATACAATTCTTATCACAGAGCGTTCTCGAACGCACGAAGAAAAAGGCTTTTTTTGCGGTTTTTTTCGTTGACAGAGGTTTTGTGGAGGACTAACCTTGCCGCATTGCGTTTTGGTGGGGGTCAGGGACGACGGTGGAGGAGGTATCAGTGCGCATCGCAGTTTCGATCCTGGTGTTGCTGGCAGCGGCCGCGTTGCCCGCGCGTGCTGAACTCTCGGACCTCAGGGCCGAGGTGGAGCAACTGCGCAAGCAGGTCGCGCAGCGTGAGGCCGATCAGGTCAAGGACGTCCCCATTGGGAAAGTCAACAACCTGATGGCCGCCAAGTACAGCCCTGACGCGCCTGTCAAGACCAAGGACGGCCAGTTGAGGATGGCGGGGCTTCTCCAACTCTGGTATCAGAGCGTCCAAAAGGACAGTAATGGTGTGATCGAGCCCGCACCCGGGAACACCCGCAATTTCACAGAACCCAATTCCGTATTAGACCAAGACACGTTCCGCATCCGCCGGGCTGAGTTGCGCTTCATGGTGCTTGTACACGAGAACGTCCGGGCCGAGATCATGATAGATCCGGCGCGTGAGAGTAATTCATCGTTCGTGCAGCCAGGGGCCTCGCCGATATACAACGAGGATTTGGCTGTTGGAAAGATTCCGTTGATTCAGACAGGGACGATAGATGCGGCCTCTCAGCAGCCCCACCTTCTCCAGGATGCTTATATCAACTACCAAGGGGTTATCCCGCACCACGACATCACCATCGGCCAGTTCAAGCCCCCTGCCGGTTGGGAAGGCTGGCACAACAGCGGCATGTTGGACTTTGCTGAGCGGTCCATGATTACCAGCATCAGCAACGTTCGCGATCTGGGCGTGATGCTCAGCGGTTCTTGGGTTCAAGATCGCGTGCAGTATTCGGTTGGCGGGTTCAACGGCTCCAACGAAGTTCTGGACAACCCCGAGATCTTTGAAGCAGGCAACAGGAGTGCTAAGAGTAATGACAAAGACCTTTCGTGGAGGGTGGAGGTCAGGCCAGTATGGAGTGAAGAGAAGTGGTACGGCAAACTTCAACTGGGCTACGCCCGGACAGACGGCCACAGGGGCAAATCTGACAATGGCGACATCCTTCAGGACGCAGCCAGTGGTAATGCTATCAATGGTCTAGGGGAGGAGCGCACCGCCATAAACCGGCAGGCCGCGTGGGTTGTGTACCGCCCCAATGCTGAGGTGAGCGGCTGGTGGTTCCGGGGCGAGTGGGGTTCAAACTACGCAAGGTTCAGTGCTACGGACGCTAATTTTACCGGGGCCACAAGCCTGGATTCCTATAATTGGGACGGCACAATGGGTGGATATACTTTCACCCCCCAAGTCAACCCTAAACCTGTGACGGCGTCCGGCTGGTACGGCTCCACAGGCTATAAGCTGATGGATAGCATTTGGGCCGAGAACCTGGCCAAAGGCGGGCCGCTCGAACACGGACTGCGCAACCTGGAGTTCGCGTTCAGAGCGGAAGCCTGCCAGAACATATTCCTGGCGGCGCCACCGGATCCTACGCGCGACACGCGGCTGTTCAGTACGAAGATGTACACCGCCGGCGTCAACTACTATCTGGCTGGAGGCCAGAAGGACGACTTTGCGGACGTGGATAACGGCCACAAATACCGCGACCATGATGTCAAGCTCCAGGCCAACTATATGATCGTTGACACTCCGGAGAACGCTAACTATGGCCTGCGGAAGGTGAACTGCAACACGTTGCTCATCAGCCTGCAGGTCATGTTCTAGGTTTTCCGCGGACAATAGGGTAAACCGCAGGACGCTGTTCGCGCACAGTAAACTTGTTTTGAGGCGGCAAGGCACAAGAGGAGATTCACAATGCGTTCTCGCTCGATTAAGTTGAACATGGTTCTGGCGGCGGGGCTGGCGGCCCTCCTTTGTTCGGGGGGCGCTCTGGCGGCCACTTGCACCTGGAGCGGCGGTGGGGGCAACGCACTTTGGTCAACCCCTGCCAACTGGGACGTTGTGCCTGTTGACGGAGACGACCTCGTCTTCCCTTCCGGTGCGGCGGGTTTTACTGCCCAAAACGATTCTCTCATCACTGTCCACACGATTTCTTTCGGTGGTGCGGCCGGTGGCGCCAACTACACATTAAACGGAAACCAGTTGACTATTTCTATCGCGGCTGCTAATGGAATTTTTGACGCTTGCACAGTGGCCGGGCACATTAACACCATAAGTTTCGGCGGCACGGGGGTTACGGTTGGCGGAGCCGGACAAGTCTGGAAGGTCAACACCGCGGGCACAACCCTCAACGTGACCTGTCCTGTGGTCAACAACGCTGGTCAACTTTTGATTAACAATGGCGGCTCGGGCGACGTCGTCATCAGTGGCGCCATTTCAGGAACAGGCAGCGTGTATCATATCTGGAATACCCTGACGCTTTCCGGAAATAACAGCTTCAGCGGCGGGGTCACGGAGCAGAGCGGCACACTCAATATCAACAGTGCCACAGCCTTGGGAACGGGCACCTTCACCATCGTCGGAGGGACGATAGACAACACCAATGGTGGCGTCATACTGACCACCAACAACCCCCAGAAATGGAATTCGAACTTAACCTTTACGGGCACCAATAGCCTGGATCTCGGCGCCGGGGCAGTGACCCCCAATGCCAGCCGCATAGTGACTGTCAGCGCCAGCACGCTCACCGTGGGCGGCGCCATCGGCGGCGGAGCGATTAACCTGACCAAGGCAGGCGGCGGCACGCTCGTCCTTACCGGGGCCAACACCTACAGCGGCACGACGACGATCAGCGCGGGCACGTTAAACGCCAACGCCAGCGCGGCTCTTGGCGATGAAAGCGGGACCAACACGCTGATCTTCACCGGCGGCACATTGCAGGCGGCCGCGGCGATCGTCTCGCCAGGGACGCGCACTGTGACGCTGACTAGCACGGGCCTGATTGACACCAACACGT